>NZ_WKDB01000123.1:0-8198 GCF_021606215.1 Pseudomonas sp. PA-5-4B
GGTGGAAGCCGGTGCCGGTTTGTATGGCGCCACCGAAATCGGTGCAGTGGCCGGCACCATCAGCGGCATCCTTGGCGGCGCCACGGCGATTCTCGGGGGTATCGGCAGCGCGTTCCTGCCGTTCGCCCTGGCCGATGCCCATGGCAAGGCGCAAGACGCGTTCTACGGGCAACTGACACCTGTGCTGCAGCAATACGGCCTCACCGGTGGCCCGACGATGGATGGCGATTATCCGTCTGACCCGATCCCGGCGATCAACACCTGACTCTCCCTGGCAACCCGGCGTAAAAAGGAGCCGCGTCGGGCTGCAATGTCCACGCACAAAGGTTAACTGACATGACGTACTCGACTCGCAGCCACCTCACCGATGACGCCTCTTTCGGCATTCACTTCGGCCCGTTCCAACTGCTGCCCCACCGTTATCTGCTGCTCAAGCATGGGCAACCCGTGAACCTGGGCAACCGCGCCCTGACCTTGCTGATCGCCCTCGCCTCCCGGCCTGGTGAATTGCTGCATAAACACCAATTGCTCGACATCGCCTGGCCCAGGCTGGTGGTGGAGGAATGCAACCTGCGCACACAGATCAAGACCCTGCGCCGCGCGCTGGGCGACAATGACTCGTTCTACATCGCCACCGCAGCGGGCCTGGGTTATCGGTTCGTCGCGCCCACCTGGTTGGAACCCGAGCCGGTGCAGGTGATGAAACCGTCGGTGGATGGTGACGATAAGCGCCAGTGGGTGGCGTGATCTACGCCCCCACACAATCAAACTGTGGGAGCTGGCTTGTGTGGCGAGGGAGCTTGCTCCCGCT
Source organism: Pseudomonas sp. PA-5-4B (assembly GCF_021606215.1). Classification (NCBI taxonomy): domain Bacteria; kingdom Pseudomonadati; phylum Pseudomonadota; class Gammaproteobacteria; order Pseudomonadales; family Pseudomonadaceae; genus Pseudomonas; species Pseudomonas sp. PA-5-4B. The sequence continues at coordinate 812 of NZ_WKDB01000123.1, forward strand.
GGGATGCGAAGCGCCCCCAGGATAGCTGCGACTGCTGCGCAGTCGAACGGGAGCAAGCGCCCTCGCCACAGCCCCCCACACTGTTTCAGATCTGGAGGATCAGACGAGTGCGCTCACGTCCAAATGCCCATCCTTCACCGGTGGGCACCAGTAGTAGCCACCGGTCAGCGGCGTACTGATCCGATACAACCCATCCACAATCCCGTCTTCCAACCCGCTCATGCGCCGCAGTTGCGCTTCAAACGCATCGAAGGAATGCCCAAACGCCAGGAACATCAACCCCGCTTGGCCGTTCTCGGCCCACGGCATCGAGCGGCGCACCACAAAGGCTTGCGGGGTAAAACTTTCCTGGGCGGTGCGTTTGGTGTGAGCGGATTCGGGGGCGTCGTCCAGCTCTTCGTTATCGCCATGGCGGCGGCCGATGATGTGGTCACGCTCCTGGGCGGGCAACGCGGCAAAACCATCGAGGTCGTGTTGCCATTGCTGGATCGCGGCAAAGCTGGCGCCGCTGTCGGTCAGGGCGGCTTCGACGGCGGCGGCGGCGTGGGGGTTTTCGGTGCCGTCTTCGTAATCGGTCAGATCGAAGCCGGTCTTGTAGCGGAAGCCTTCGGTCATCTGCACCAGCCGGAATGCCGGAGCCAGGGCCTTTTCAAATGCGCGGCTGCGCAGCAGCAGTTCACCGCGATCCACACCGTGCAGCCACACCCACAACGCCTGCTGGGTGGACGGGTTATGGGCGCCTGGGCCAGTAACGGCGGGGAATGCGCGCAGCCCTTCAATGTGCGCGCCGAGCGAAGTTACCAGCGGCTCGCCAACACCGACCACTGCGCCCGCGTCCGCCAACTGCACCAGCGCGTCTAACGCGGCGGGTACGGCTGCCAGTGCATCAACGGCAAAAAACAGATGGCGTGCCTGCAACGGCACCGGTACGGCAAGAATGCCCGGCTGGTAGTGACTCATGTGAACTCCTTCTGAAAAGCCGCGCAGTTTAACCGGCCAGCGCGGGCTTTTGCTCAAGGTTTTCCAGATCACGCGGTTCCAGGCCCAATTGCGCCTTGAACTGCGCCCAGCCTTTGGGCGTGACCCGCACCGCACGCGAATCCCTGGCGCTGATCAATCAGGCGTGCGCCACGGCCTGCTGTATGGCCTGCTGTTTGTACTCAGCCTGTATTTCTGGGCCTCTCGCCGCTGCGCACCGGCGTGGCGTTCCTGCCACTGACGGTGTTGGTGAGCATCGGCAGCCTGACGGCCGGCGAGTGCGTGCGCGCCTTCGTAACGCGTCTGGCGCTTGCCACACAGCCCTTGGATGGGTGACTCTCTAGTCATGTTTTGCAACTATTCCAGGGGTAGCGACATGACCACCAGTAACCTGCTCGCCCAGCTGTTTCCCACCGCCGCCAGCGAAATTCCCGAGCAATTCCGCCTGGCCGCGCCCATCGAACAGCGTGATTACCTGGTCGACGGCCAGTTGCAGGTGTGGAACGGCCCGCTGGCCAAGGTGCAAAGCCCGGTGCAACTGGGCGATGAGCGCGTACACATCGGCAGCACGCCGCTGCTGGATGCCGACACCGCCCTCACCGCCCTGGACACCGCCGTGCGCGCCTATGACCGCGGCCAGGGTGAATGGCCGACGATGCGCGTGGCCGAACGTATCCAGCATGTCGAAGCCTTTTTACGACGCATGCGCGAACAGCGCGACGCGGTGGTCAAGCTGCTGATGTGGGAAATCGGCAAGAACCTCAAGGACTCACAGAAAGAGTTCGACCGCACCTGCGACTACATCACCGACACCATCAACGCCCTCAAGGAACTCGACCGCCGCAGCAGCCGCTTTGAGCTGGAACAGGACACCCTCGGCCAGATCCGCCGCGTGCCACTGGGCGTGGCGCTGTGCATGGGCCCTTACAACTACCCGCTCAACGAGACCTTCACCACGCTGATCCCCGCGTTGATCATGGGCAACACTGTGGTGTTCAAGCCGGCCAAGCTCGGCGTGCTGTTGATTCGCCCGCTGCTGGAGGCGTTCCGCGACAGCTTCCCGGCCGGCGTGATCAACGTGATCTACGGCAGCGGCCGCGAAACCGTCAGCGCGCTGATGGCCAGCGGCAAAATCGATATCTTTGCGTTTATCGGCACCAACAAGGCCGCCAGCGACCTGAAAAAACTGCATCCAAAGCCACACCGCCTGCGCGCAGCCTTGGGCCTGGACGCAAAAAACCCCGGCATCGTGCTGCCCGAGGTCGACCTGGACAATGCCGTGAGCGAAGCGGTCACTGGCTCCCTGTCGTTCAACGGCCAACGCTGCACTGCGCTGAAGATCCTGTTTGTGCACGAAGCGGTAGTCGACAGCTTCATCCAGAAATTCAACAGCAAACTGGCGACGCTCAAACCCGGTATGCCCTGGGAAGACGGCGTATCGCTGACGCCGTTGCCGGAAGTCGGCAAGGTCGATTACCTCAACGCGTTGGTGGCCGACGCCGCGCAGCACGGCGCCAAGGTGGTGAACCCCAATGGCGGCGAAAGTCGCGGTTCGTTCTTCTACCCCGCCGTTTTGTACCCGGTGAACCCGCAAATGCGCGTTTACAACGAGGAACAGTTCGGCCCGGTTGTACCGATCGTGCCGTACCGTGACCTGGATACCGTGATCGAATACGTACTGGACTCGGACTTCGGCCAACAGTTGAGCATCTTCGGCACCAACGCCGTGGAAGTCGGGCGGCTGGTGGACACCTTTGCCAACCAGGTCGGGCGTATCAACATCAACGCCCAGTGCCAGCGCGGGCCGGACACCTTCCCGTTCAACGGGCGCAAGAACTCGGCCGAGGGCACGCTATCGGTGCATGACGCGCTGCGCGTGTTCTCGATCCGCACGTTGGTGGCGACCAAGTTCCAGGAGAGCAACAAGGCGTTGGTCAGCGATATTTTGCGTAATCGAGATTCGAGTTTCTTGACCACGGATTACATTTTCTGAAGACAGCGCCGCTCCCTGTATAAACAGGTCAGAGTGGGAGCTGGCTTGCCTGCGATAGCATCACTGCGGTCTGACTGAAAGACCGAAGTGCCTGCATCGCGGGCAAGCCCGGCTCCCACACGCGATCCGGTCCACCCTGCATAATGAGGCCACTTTAATACCGATGAACCTGCCCTTCTTCGCCCGGCGCTTGTTGCGCCCCTTGCTCGACCCCTACCGCCGCTACCGCCACGCCAAGCTGATCCACGCCGTGCGCGTGTCCATCGGCCTGCTGGCGACCATCCTGCTCACCACCGGCATCAACCTGCCCCACGGCGAGTGGGCCTCGGTGACCATGCTGATCGTGATCGGCGGCTTGCAGCACCACGGCAATATCGGCAAAAAAGCCGTGGAGCGCGCCTACGGCACCCTGATCGGTGCCAGCGTCGGCCTGCTGCTGGTGGTGCAACAGGCCTATTTCGGCATACCGCTGCTGACCTATCTGCTGATGTCGGTGGTGTGCGGGTTCTTTTCCTATCACGCCATCGGCAAGGGCGGTTACATCGCGCTGCTGTCGGCGATTACGGTGTTTATCGTCGCCGGCCACGGCGACAACCCGATCTCGGATGGCTTGTGGCGCACCGTCGATATCCTTATCGGCATCGTGTTGGCACTGGCGTTTTCCTTTGCCCTGCCGCTGTACGCGGTGTATTCGTGGCGCTACAACATGGCCAGCGCACTGCGCGACTGTGCAGCGATTTACAGCCGCATCATCAACGGCCAGTCAGTCACTGACGATGAACACTTCAAGCTGCTCAACCGCCTGAATGCCGCCATACTGCAACTGCGCTCGCTGATGCCTTCGGTGTCCAAGGAAGTGCGTATCTCGATGACCGAGCTGGACATGATTCAACGGCACCTGCGCATGTGCATCAGTACCCTGGAGATTCTTGGCAACACCCGGCCGGACCCGCGTGATGAGCAGGCAATGGCGCGGATGCAAGTGATGTTAAAGGCCGAGCACCGGCAGATTCGCGTGCAATTGGTGGGGATGGCGCGCGCACTGAAATCCGGCTTTACCGAGCGCCTGGAGCGGCCTGCGGTGCACGCAGCGGATGAAGCTGGGTTGGATGCACCGGTGCAAAGTGCATTGGATGGGTATCGGTTGTTGACGTTGCAACTGGTCGGCAATGTGGAGGCGATGCGGCAGTTGCTGGCGAAGACGGCAAGTCATTGGAAGATTTGAGAGCGGTGAAAAAAGGGACAGCCTACGGTTAGGTAGAGCTGTCCCGATTGTTCAGCGAGGAAGGATCATGTCAGGCGAATGATGCTGGCGGAGTTGACGATGAAATCGTTACCTAAGCCACTATTCTGATAGTTATGAAGGGTAACGGCCGTTACCCCGTTTGCAGGAACCTTAACGTTAGCGGCTAGCGTGTACCAAGTATTCTTGGGCGGCGAGACCACGCCAGAAATCAATCGCCCTCCTACATGTATTGCGAGAGAAGGATCCAAGTTCCATCCACCTGACGGCGAATAATTAAATATAGTAAATGAAACTTGATAGATATGAACAGCGTTAAGATTTAGATAGGTCGTGATTACCGGCCCCGCATAAGTGGGCGGTCTATCTGCAATAGTAGACAAATCAAGTCCTGATCCCGAAAACTTATATCGATCTGCTCCATTGCCTGGCGTCCAAGGGCCTAACCCGTAGACAAAGTTAGTACCCAGTGTCGCAAATGAATCAGACTTAGTGTACTGCACTAACGGAAACACCAACGCTCGGGTTTTGTCCACACCGCCATCGAAGGCAACCCTCACCTCCAGCTGAAACGTTGTACCATTAGGCAGTGCCGTCAGCGTGCCACGCAATACGGGTATATTTACAAAACCATTTTTTACTTCATCCACATTGATGGTATGAGCGGGTAATATTTCCACCGACCTGCCACCACCAATAAGGGTTATCCATATTGTTTGCCCTGCTTTACACAGCGGGACCTTGACCATGTCCGCTCGTGTATTACCGGCAAAGGTATTCAAATCGACAGTGGTACCAGCAGCTTGATTATTGATCGTTGCCTTCGGAAGGTTAGCGGGCGCAATCGCAGCAACCGATACTGTTTGAACTTCAGAGGGCGTGGATTTTCCATCACGCACGAGTACGTACATCAACTGTACCCTGCGCCCAACACCATTGTGCAGCGCCTGCTCCCCAGTAAAATCGGCCAACACTGAGCCCGTCGCACTGCCTGGAACCTCCAACTCTACAACCTCTCCATTTTCCTGTATCCATTTACACAATAAAATGTCCGAGGCGCGCATACCTTTAAGTACTATTTTGACGACAACGCTTTTCTCAATGGCCAGTGGGTCAACCGTTGTTTCTTGTGCGATCGTGGCGGCGCCAATAAGGGTCGGGAAGGCCAGCACGGTAGGAAGTTGCTGGATCACATAGGCTGTTTCGCCAAAAGGTATCGCCGTCTGCATAAGAGGAATTTTTACAAAACTGACCGAGAACGAAACTTTTAACAATGAGCCGTCCTTAAGCAGAGGTATTTTATCCATCGCCAAAGGAACGGAGACGCCCTTGGCAAGGTGATCTGCGATGACCTCGTTCGGCGTAAAAATTTTATTTTCGTAAAGTCCGCCATCAGCGAATTCGCCAGTGATCGTCATGAACATGAACTGACCCACGCTGATAAATTTCCATACATCAATAATCCAGCGAGGCGCATCCAGCTCGTAGACCGGCAGCACCGTGGTATGTGCGTATTTGCTGATATACGGCCTGGGCAGTGCATCGAGAGGCAACAGCAATAACTGCAAAGGCTCGAACGCGTAGCTGAATGACCCGCGAAGCAACGTGCAATTCATCAGGATATTATTGCCATCAGGCCGCACCGCCAGTGTGATCACTTCAACCGGAATTTTAAATGTGAAAACACCGAGCTTCGGATCAACCGTTATTTCTAGCTTATGTTGGCTGATACCATACTGCCCAAGCCAGGAAATAAGAAGGCGGTCACCTTTTGCGGCCTTCGAGTACCTCACCTCGCCATTCGCGCCGTTGATGACAGCCACCGGGTTAATCGTCATCGCGGTGGCGTTCGCCTCAAGCAGTTTAAAGCTTTCGAGGTTCACCGGCTCACCGATACTAAGCTTGAGCACTTCCGAGCGCAGGGTGACGGGCGGCGCCCCTGGGCTCATCACGCTGTAATAGATATCGAGACTCTTGCCTAGGTTATGCTCAATAAACGCCTGCTCAATGGGTGTCTCAAGTTCCAACAAGGCCTCCCCTGCAATATCCTCAAAGATATCAATTTCAATTTGAAGATAGTTTCTCGGCGATTCCCCTGCAAGGGTAAGGACTATCGTGTTCCCGACTTTTGTATTGGCATAATTAAAGTAGACCCCAACCGAATAGCCATTCAAATCCTTCAGGTCAAGGTTCCAGTTACCGTAGAATTTTTTAGCCTCTTTAATATACACTTCAGGCAATACTGGAAGCGCCTTGCCCACCTCAGCCATCACGACTTCTGATTGACGAGGACTGTTCCCATTGAACATTCTTACGTCTAAAAAAACATCAAACGGCCCCAGCCCATCGAACTGTTTCAAGAGGTCTGCCGGCAATACCTGTGTTCCGCCCTCAGCACCGGCGCGCTGCCTACTCAAAGTAACGAGTGTCGCACCGTTTTGGCCGCCTTTGTGCACCGCTTGTATAAGCTCGAGGTTGTTCGCTGCATAAGGTGAATATATCGGAACCTCAGCGACTCCATTCACATCTGCTGAAATCAGCCCGGCGTTAAAAGGGTGGAGAAGTTTCAGCGCCGGCATCCGTGTCGGTGTACCGGTTATATCGAGCGAGTAACTACCCGATTCTTTAATGAAGACATCCTTAGCAGTCCTCCACTCCCACCATAGGCGTATCGTGCCGCGGCCTATGTCATGGAAAAATTTACTGGGGAGTGAGATCGTCTCTGATTCAAAATTTCTGTCCGTGATGGCGTCGAAGCGCGTAATGACGGGTGAACCGCCCTCCGGGGAAGCTTCCACAACCAATACGATTTTGTTGAGCGGCTTGGGTGCCGGTTTTGATTTGGGGGGGTGGATCAACACTATAACTTCAGCATCAAATGGGACATCCAGATCAATGACGGTAATTTCATCGCTGTTCTTCATCACCACGGGGGCGTTGAGCAAGTTGGGATCTATTTCGCTGCGCAACATATAGGGCTTGGAAAGGGTGTACGCCCCCAGAGGCTCATTCCCCACTACGTCCTTCACGCCCATGCGAACAGTGAAAGTTCCGCGCGGTGGAAGCTTTTCCAGGTAGCCCTCGTAGGGAACTGACACAGGGTAGCCGCCCTTTTGGGACGCCTCTGTCGGACTGACCGTATGCGTATACGAAAACGTACCGAAATAGAATAT
>NZ_WKDB01000124.1:0-8153 GCF_021606215.1 Pseudomonas sp. PA-5-4B
GGCTTGTCCCTATTTAAGCATGCACTCCCACCAACCATGGTTTGTGTTGCAAGCCGCTAAAGAATTTTCAGTTTCGATATCGGACAGTCCGTTAATTTCACACTTTTATAGTTTTGAAACAAAACTATCCTCGGCATTCATGCTGTCGGTTCCGGACGGCTGTATCGATATAATATTTGACTGTGATGACACCAATCCTTCTGTAAGCGTACATGGAACAATGCTGCAAGCCGGTTCTGTGGAATTTTGCAAGGGGCGCCGCTATGTTGGCGTGCGGTTTTCACCTGGCTTTGTTCCTGATTTTTTAAATCTTTCTGCGGAAGAGTTGATTGAAGGCTCTTTCGACCTTCTTGACGTTAGCGATAATGCCGAACGTGTCTTTGAGCAGGTAGTGCGTGAGAAAAGCTTTATAACGCAACTCACTTTTCTCAAGCAATTTTTCTTGACGAATACAGCTCCGCGAAAATCATTAAAGCTGACTCTTCCAGTCGTAAATATGATTTGCCAAGCCCAAGGGAATGTGTGTATTAAAAATCTGGAGTCGCTAACGGGCTATACCATTAGAACTTTACAGCGCTCATTTCACGATGATCTGGGAATGACACCAAAAATGTTCTGTCGCATCATTCGCTGCCAGTCCGCGATTTATAAAATTCATCATAATAATATTGGGTTTAGCGATTTAGCATTTGACTTGGGTTTTAGTGATCAACCTCATTTTTTAAGAGAATTCAAACGTTTGGTCAGTGTAACTCCGCTGGACTATAAAAACCGTATACTCAAGGAAAACTTTGTTAGCAGAATGCACTTCTATTAAAGCCATCTGCTTCGCGCAGTAGTTATTTCGCTCCGTTATGTATGCTGCGCTCCCGCTCTCTTTCCGGAGCCAGCCCCGCCATGATGCGACCCGACGCAAAAGTCGAAAAAATGTACCCCTACCCCAAACCGGTGGACTTTTGAAAATCCATCGACGGCCTCGCTGCGCGGGTCGAAATGTTCCGACCACTTGGGGACGCCGACTTTTTCAACAAAATCGGCCGATTGCTGCCCTTCGCGAAGGGCAGAGATCGGCCAAAGGCAGTCAGTCGGATGTTTCTACGAAGCTAGGCGCTATTGAGCCACGTAACACACAACACGCTAACGAGTGAGTAGAGAGGACCACCAACAGCGAGCGCACGGCCCGCCGTTGCAGAAGTGCGACAGGGCTTATTTTTGCTGCACCACATTCCGGTCTAGGAAAAGGTGGATTTCGCCACTGATCTCGTTCAAGTGTGTTTCCAGTGCGAAGTGCCCGGTGTCGTAGAAATGTACCTCAGCTTTGGGAATATCACGCTTGAACGCGTTCGCTCCTGCTGGGAGAAAAAACGGATCGTTCTTTCCCCAGACGGCCAACATCGGCGGCTGATATTTGCGGAAATACGCCTGGAACTCGGGGTAGCGCTTCACGTTGGTGGCATAGTCTGCGAACAGGTCTAGCTGGATTTCATCGTTACCGGGCCGCGAAACGAACGCGTAATCCAAGGTGTATGTTTCAGGTGCGATACTGTCAGGGTCCGCTACGCCATGCGTGTATTGCCACTTGATTGATTCTGGTTTGAGCAGCTCGCGCAATGCGTTGCGGTTCTCGGCAGTGGGAGCGTTCCAGTAACGTTGAATCGGGTTCCAGCCCTCGCTGAGGCCTTCAACGTAAGCATTCCCGTTTTGGCTGATGATTGCGCTGATTCTATCGGGGTGTGCGACGGCCATCCGCCAGCCTACAGGCGCACCGTAGTCGAACACTTGAAGAGCGTAGCGATTCAGCGCAAGCGCTTCAGTAAATCCGTCCATGGTTTTGGCGATGTTGTCGAACGTGTATGAGTACTTCGCCCGATCAGGGCTGTCCGAGAATCCAAAACCTGGGAAGTCAGGGGCAATCACGTGGTAACGGTCCGCTAGCTTCGACATCAAGTCGCGATACATGAATGACGAGGTAGGGAATCCATGAAGCAACACGATGGTTGGCGCCGATGGGTCGCCCGCTTCCCGATAGAAGATGCGGACCCCTTTTACCTCTACAAAATGGTGTTGAACGTCGCTTGCCCTTTGGTGGCTAATGTCGGCTGCTTCCACTCCTGCGCTGGCGAGCGCTGCACTGAGGGCAGTGGCGGATAACAACGTTTTAATGCTCATGCAAACTCCTTGGACACTGAATGAAAAAGATAAGTCGTCTATCAGGCGGTGAGTTCATGGCTTGTCGAGCGTCAGGCGCACCCACTTGATAGGGCTATATTGCCTGTTTCAATAACCCAACATAATCTGAGAATATTGGTAATCTCCCTACCAAATATTGGAATATCCCATGGACAGATTTGAGGCAATGAAGCTGCTCGTGGCTGCGATTGATGCTGGCAGCCTGACGGCAGCCGGACGGCTAGCCGATATCCCTCTTCCCACCATCAGCAGGAAAATTTCTGACCTGGAGACGCTTATAGGTAGCCGTTTATTGATTCGGACCACGCGTAGGCTCTCGTTGACCGATGCAGGGGTGGCTTATGTGGCTGCTGCACGCCGAATATTGGAGCAGTTGGAGGTTGCCGAACGCGAAGCTGCCGGAGAATTCATTGCCCCCAAAGGCGAACTGGTCCTGACCGCGCCAATCATGTTCGGCCGGCTGCATGTGCTGCCGATCGTCAACGCGTTTTTAGGTGAGTTTTCCGAAATCAACATCCGGCTCTTGCTTTCTGATCGCAACGCTCACCTCGTTGACGACCACGTGGACATGGCAGTGCGTATTGGAACACTCGCTGATAGCGGCATGATCGCCACTCAGGTGGGGGCCATGAGAACTGTAATTTGCGCGAGTCCTAGGCTACTGCAAGCGTATGGAAGACCTGAATGTTCCGCAGATCTGCAGAACTTGCCAACCGTGCGACTTGACGCCCCTATGCCTTTTCAACACTCAAAACATGGCGTGGCAGAATCAACGAGGCGGATTACCCCGCGCTTATCGGTGACGACCGCTGACGCAGCAGCGCAGGCCGCCATTGATGGCGTTGGAGTCGTTCAGTTATTGCACTACCAAGTCGCGGAAGCGGTCAGCAAGGGACTGCTGGAGATTGTGCTGGATAAATATGAGCCTTTGTCGGCGCCTATCAACCTGATCCACATGTCACCTGGACACATGCCCCTGAAAATGAGGCGTTTTTTGGATTTTGCTGTTCCTCGGTTTCGTCAACGCCTGGATCAGTAAATTCAGCGATGGCGTGCGTCATCATTCAGATGGCATAAGACTTATATCGGGGATGTTGGCGCGAACACGCCGACGAAGTGGGCTAGAGGCCGAAAACCTCTAAGTTGGCAGCAATCGCGGGGATTCGTCATTTTTTCACGAGATAGTTAAGAACAAAATTAAGAGACTGGACCATCAACCACGATTACGATAACGATAACGACCAAAGCCGATTTGCCCCCAAGTTCAAGGAATTGTTCATGCCATTCATTGTTACCTGCGTTGTGTCCCTGTTTTTTTGGACTGTTGTTTCAGCAATCACAGGCGCTGCGGAGCCTTGGGACCTAGCCAGTTACTGGACCATCATCTATCCCGCCGCGCTAGTGTTGTCCGTGATCCTTGGAGCCGTTCTAAAAAGCTCACAGTGGTCCGCAGGCGGCATTGTAATGCTCTCTCAGATCCCCGTGGTTTTGGCGACTTCGGGTACATCCCCGTTGCTAGCTGTTGGTATCATCATTGCGGCCTTTCTCTCAATTCCGGCGATAGCGCTGTCATGGCTCGCCGGCAAATTGCGCTCAGGTAAGAAAGGACGATGGACATCTGCGAAGAAATGAAGGCACCGTTCCAGGAGCACCCGCGACGAATACTGAATACACAATACAGATTGAGCCAGATAAAAAACGGCGGCAAGCTGGACAGTACGACGTAACCACCAACTCGCTCAAATACGACTTTGAGGTCATAACGACTAATGAGACCGCACATGGCCGAGAACTGTTGAGCGGCACCACCATGCCGCCCCATAAATGGGGCTCCAGAATGGTGTACACCTTCGTCCGGTCGTCCGGTGAACCTGTGAGGTTGCGGTGCGCGATTGCACTGATCCTGGCGCCTTGGCGAAAGGCGTCTGGCAACGTCACCTTCTCGACCCCTGCCGTTCACGTTAAATAGAAAGCATCGCCCTTAAGTCATCAGTTTTGTTGAACTCGCTGCGCTACATCGCAAAGCCACCGGCGCAAAAGTTGGGCTGCTTCACCCAGCACCACATCTTTGGCCTGCACCAAATAATAGCCCTTGCCAGTCTTTAGTACAGATTCAAAGACAGGTACGAGAAAGCCTAATTGTACGTCTTCTTCAACCAACCTACGGCTGGTAAGCACTAAACCTTGATCGCGCCGGGCCGCGTCGATTGCCAGCTCAGACTGGTCAAATTTGAGGCTGCTGGAGAAGCTATCGGGGGACATGCCAACCGATGATAACCATTGAGACCAGTTGGCATGAGACGTCATGCGCGACGGAGAGCGCTTTAAGTAATTGCTTTAGGGAAATAAGCTTAACAGCCTTCGGTAGGAAGCTACTCATTAGCCTGCATCAGTTCCAGAGTGATATGATCTGGCCCGGTCACATATACAACTAGAGTTCCCTTGCGTGGGCCTGCGGGAATCGCTTGAGGCTTGCCTCTTGCTTTCCAGCCTGCTTGCTCAATGCGTTCGAGTACGGCGTATATGTCTTGCACTCTCAATGCCAAATGCGCTGAACCAATCGCTGATGCCGTAGGTGGAGAGATACCGTGGCGGTCACCCTGCGAATATTCCAGCAACTCTACTCGGCTGCCATCCGGGCCTTTGACTATTGCCGTTCGCACGCTCGGATCGGCGGTGCCGGTTACTTGCAAAATGAATGATCCGCCCATTTCCGACTGACGCTCAAGAGTGAACCCAAGTCCAATTGTCCAGAAGCGAATGGCTTCTTCCAATGAACTGACTGCGAAGCCAATATGATCGACGGCATGCACCATGTGGTTAGAATTCATCAAATGCTCCTTTAAAGGTTCACGGGCCAAATAGGGAGGTGAGCTTGCGCATCCAGCTGTTACGGCCAAAACACAGAAAATAAATGTGTGAGAGGTACGCATAATCAGGCCAATCCAAGAGAAGCAACATTTGCGTTTTTTAGACATTGAGTATTCGTCTGACCGGTCTTATTCTCCATTAGGCATTCAGGATATGGCTACCTCGGATATGACATTGGATAACGTAAACCAGCCATGAATCGCGCGCTTATGCCACTGTTGGCGATAGAGCAACGCGACCGGGCGATCCGCGAAACGGCGCCCCACACTCATACGACAGGCCAACTAATCGCAAGCCTTGCCGGCCTGCTTTCCGTCAGCACTGACGGCGGCTCATGGGTAGTGCCAGCGACCCATGCCATTTGGATACCTCCCCGTGTCGCACACGCGATGATGTCACATGGCGCTTTTGCAGGAGCGATGGTCTATATCGCGGAGCGAGAGTGCGGGATCCTGCATCAAATGCCATGCACATTTAGGGTCAGCAGTTTGCTGCGCGAAGCGGTAAGCCGCGCTGCATCGTGGGGACAACCACCCCGCAACGAAATGGAGTCGCGGGTTGCAGCAGTCATCTTGGATGAAATTGCTACCTCACCCGCTGAACCCATCGGTCTGACGCACCCCAATGACCCGCGCTTGAGGCGTATCACCGATGCGATACTTGCTCAGCTTGATGACAATAGATCACTTGAGGATTGGGCTGCTTGGTCAGGTATGGCACCTAGAACACTTGCCCGGCGTCTGGTCGCTGAAACCGGTTTTAGTTTTTCTGAATGGCGACAACGTGCGCGCACGTTGCGCGCTATTCAACTATTGGTCGAGGGGATGTCAGTGACGACAACGGCGATTGAGCTTGGCTACGAAAATATTAGTGCTTTCATTGCCATGTTCCGTCGGATAATGGGTGTTACGCCAGGACAATATGTGCGTGCGCAGACACTGATTAGCAAAGAGGCAATTTCTAGATCAAGTTGATGGGTGTAAGAACCGCTGTACCATCCAACCCGATCCTGCACGCTACAGGCTAGACCTTCAACCATGTGCCGGAACAGATGAAGAAAGAAATGCCAGCCACTTCAGGAGTCGCCAGAGCATCAGTTTTCTTTTAACTGGTGGGGCACTCACGCTGCACTCAGCTAGCGCTTGTAACTTCAACCGTGCTAGTTGCTTATTCCCCCCAATACCACCACAAGCACTCTACGAGCTGTTCGTTAGTGCATTGGCTCAGGCATAACGTTAGTGTACGCGAAGTCCATGCTTCGCCTAATTGTGCGGCGCCAAGTGCTAAGGTGCTTTTGTAGAGAGCGCTGCGCGCACCACGCGATAGCCTTGCGTACCCCGCAATGATGTCTATTGGGAAAAGAGAACAGATTTATTTCTCTGTTCTAAACGTCCGCTTCTGGCCGATGTGGGACCTTCGTGAGAGGCAGCAGTCGATGCGTTCAATGTGAAGGACCTTGGAGCCATTTTTTGACGATAGCGTGATATGTGCCATCTTGCTTGATCCGATCCAATTCTGCCCTAAACCGTTCTACGGTTGCGTCTGGCGTAGCTGGACTGAAGGCCATGTACAGTCCTTCTTCACTTGATAGCTCGGGTAACGGCAGTGAACGCACCATCGTCATTTCAGGATCATCCCCATTCTTGCGCATAAGGTGAATGGCGTTGAGCTCATTGGAGATCCACAGCTCAACGTGATCGACCTTAAGCTTGCGGTAAGTGTTCTCGTATATGCTGCTAGACAGTAACTCTTTGCCCACCTGGAACCCGTGGGCCATCATGTACTGCTCACCAACGTCCTGTTTGACAGTCGCGATGTGATACTGACGTGCATCGTCGAGTGAATTCAGCCAAATAGGTCTTTCGGACAGACTGAACAGAAACCACCTCGTCGGTGCGATGGCTCCGACCCATTTGAAGAGATGTTCCCGCTCTTGGGTTCTTGCCATCGAATAGATCAGGACGTTGTCGGAATGTTGCGCTAAATCATAGGCGCGAGCCCAAGGCAGAATCTCAATCTTGGAGTTGAGCCCGAGACCGGCCATAACTGCTTGCACGATTTCCGTACTCAGGCCTGTGACCACTCCGTTTTCTGCCATGTTGTATGGCGGCAATTCCTCAGTGACAACCCGAATCGGCGCTGTAGCCGGATCTGAGGCGACGGAGATGCCTGAGGCAGCGAGTAAGAGGAAAGCGCACAACTGCCTTAAAAGCGGGGAGAACATTTTGCACCTGTGTAAGCACCGAATCCTGTGGGTAAGTCGGACTTCATGAACCTTAGGTATTGTCTGTCTTATAGGCATTAAGACTCGTTCTCACCTTAGGAGTTCATCCACATGAAACCTGAGTGTTGGCTTGCACTTCCTTTGAAGGCTGTCGCTGTATGTACGCAAGGGGAGTAACAAAAACGTATATGCTTGTTTTCATGTGTGCTGCTACCCCATCGCGAGAGAGCGTTGTTACGAGCACCCCATCCCTTGTTGAAAATATCACAAGTCGCGCGGGTTGAGCACCTACGCGCAAGATTATGCACCGTTACTCGCGGGATGAGCTAGAGGAGTGAGCTAAGTAAGCACGCCAATAACCGCACTCACCAGCGCTGCCGCCATGTTGTCTTTGTTGACTATGGCGTCGGGATGGTCTCGCTGAATGATACTGATAGGCACGCTGGCTACAACTGCATCCTGTGGTTCCTGAACCAAGCACTTACCACCAGCTGCTGCCACTGTGTTGGTGTCCCTGGACGCCGCCGCAGTCTCCGCCTGAAAGAACAACGCAAATAACGCGTGGCCCAAATACCTCCGCCGCCGTAGTGGTCGCGGTAGGGACGGCAGTTACCTGCCGCCCCCCGCTCAGATCCGTACGTGCGGAACTACCGCATACGGCTCCTGCCTTGGGTACGTGACGCGAAGCGATCCTCAGGGTAAGGATGTGCACTCTTAGCGATCCCGCGCTCAACACTGGCCCAATGGGTCGGACAGACCGGTGTACAGCTTCAGGCACTGGTTGATGCTTTGCGAGAAGCGGTTCTAGCGCAACGAGTGCATCACACGGATAGAAAAAAGGAAGATGCCATGGACGCAGTAATCCGGC
>NZ_WKDB01000125.1:0-7860 GCF_021606215.1 Pseudomonas sp. PA-5-4B
GCTTATATAACTCAACTAAATAGACATTTAGTTGAGCTATAAAAAACCACCATAAAATCAAGGGAGCGGGCGATGATTCAACGTAAAGCAAGCGCACAAGACGTAATCAATGCGCTGGATCTCGAACCGCATCTCGAAGGCGGCTACTTTCGCAGAACCTATCAGGCGGACCATCGCGACTGGCTCGAAACCGCTGCAGGACCGCGTTACCTGATGACGTCGATCTACTATCTGCTGACCGAGCAATCAGCGGTGGGCCAGTTTCATTTCAATCAGTCTGACATCCTGCATTATTTCCACTTGGGCGACGCACTCGAATACAGCCTGATCCATGCGGACGGTTCATTGCAGACAGTCATCATGGGCAACGATGTTCTCGCAGAACAGTGTTTGCAATTGCACGTACCGGGTGGCATCTGGAAAGCATCACGATTGCTGGACGGGACAAACGGATTTGGATTGATCAGTGAAGCGGTTTCGCCAGGATTTGATTTTGCCGACATGGAGATGGGAAATCGCCAGAAGCTTACGACAGCGTTTCCACAGCATCGAGCGTTGATTGAAAAGCTGACGCGGGATGAGGATTGAGGGATGCGGATTCAATGGATTATCAGGTTGGAGGGAAAGCGTAGTCGGGAAAATGATGAAGTTCCGGTGAAGATTTATCCAGAACGTCCATATCAGAGGATTTTTATGATTTTTCTGAATGACGATTAACGTAAAAAAGTCTAAAAACCTGTTATTTCTAACAGTACAAAAATAGAGTTGATTACCGAAGTATGGGGGTTGTTGGAATGCTGTATTTTCTACACAAGGAGAACTCCCATGCCCGATTACACGGAACAACAACTCTTAGATCTTCCTAAAGAAAAACTGATAAATCTGACATCACAGCAATTGAAAAGGCGAGACGAATTACTGCGCGAGCAGCTAGTATGGGAAACTCATCTCAGCGATCCGAGCACCATGGATTTGGTGGATAGGGGTATACCGGACTCAGAGATAGAGGAAATGTACCAAAAAGAACAAAAAAAAATAGAGGAGATATACCAATCAGATGAGGACCTGAACTCTTCAGAAAACCTCGACCTGCCCGCAAAGCAATAGCCGCCACCTGATTGACAGTCAGGAAAATCAACATTCGCGCCGGTAACCGGCTAAGCCGGCTGATCTCAACCCAGACGGAAAACTCCAGAGATCGCCAGAACTCTGGGGTTTTTCTTCGCGAGACGAATGCTAGAGATGTTATCTCACCTTGAGCCTCTGATTTCCCCAAAGCGTCTTTCACAGGCGCGGTCAATCAAACCTACAAACTGGATTCGCATTCTTGGTGATTGGAGTGGGGGGGGGGCTGTTACACCCCCACTTTAGTACGGAATCCCGTACCGGCCTGCAGTATCGTCGAGGCGAATTTGATCACTGCGTGGCGTCCCGCAGATGCATCTGGCAGGTCAACAATAAAGCCAATGCTTTCGGGTTTTCGCGCCTGTAAAGAACCCAGATCGAGACGCAGCGCTTACTGACATCGCAGCCGCCAAGCAACGCAGCAGTGAGCAATACGGCAGCATAGAGCTTCATGCAGATCTTCCTTGAGCACGGGTGGCGTTGGGGCGAGTAAAGATCAAACCTGAGGGCGTTGCCATGTGGTGGGTGAAAACGATGAGGTTGCGGCGTACTGGCAACTGAGTGGTGATGATCAGTGAGAGGAGGAAAAGCCTGGAGACGCTGACTCAAAATCTGACGCGTACTGCTCCTGATTAAGTAACATCGTGTTGCGCATAATGTATATTATGTTAAATTATGTATCACGCACTGGCGATGGTAAGTCAGCACCGCCACGCACTCAGTATGCAGCCCGCCCCGATCCAAGGCTGGCCCACGGTTCGCCAATCCCCCACGACGAACCGTATTCCGATTGGGTTACAGCGTATAAGAGATCCCCACTTGCACCGTACGCGGCTCACCGGGATAAGCGTAGAAGTTCAGGAACGAGCCTTCGTCGTACTCACGGTTAAACAAGTTCTTCACGTCGAGGTTGAGTCTGACCTTTTCGTTGACCTTGTAATAGCTAAGCAAGTCGACAACGGTGTAAGCGCCCATCGAGAACGTGTCATTGGCGGTCTGCCCGGCACGCTCGGCTACGTATTTTCCACCTGCGCCAAGGCCAAACCCTTTGAGCGCGCCATCCTGAAACTCGTACACGTTGAGCAGGCTGAAGCTATTGCGCGGAATATTCGCCAGACGTGTTCCGGAGCGCACGGTGGTGTCCCTGGTCACTGCGGCATCCACATAGCCATAGCCACCGATCATGCGCCACTCGGGCGTCAGGTTGCCGGCCACGTTCAGGTCGAAGCCGCGGCTGCGGACTTGCCCTGTCGCGACATTGAAGGCCGAATCAACCGGGTCGACACCCTGGACATTTTTCTTCTCGATCTGATAGATCGCCGCGTCGACGCTCAACTGACGGTCCAGCGCTTCCCACTTAACCCCCACTTCGTAGGACTTGCCCTTCTCCGGCTCGAATCCGCCGCCTTGACGACTGGCACCCGTGTTGGGCTTGAACGAGCGCGCGGCGTCCGCGTAGATCGCAACCGTGTCAGTGAGGTCATACATCACCCCGATGCGCGGCGTGACGGCGTTGTCGGCGGCGTTCCAGCTTCTCACACCGGGCACGTAGGATTCGTACTGGTGCTCGAAGCGCTCAAAGCGCGCACCGGCGAGCACCTTTAAACGCTCGGTCAGCGCCACTTGATCCTGGACGAAGGCGGCGTAAGTCTTGAGGTTTTCTTTGTCGTGGGTGGGCGTACGCGTCAGCGCCGGACGTGGCTGGCCATAGACCGGGTTGAAGATATCGATTGGGAAAGCCCCCGCCGCGCCGCTGGAGCGTTGGATGATCGACTTGTAGTCGTAATCCTCATACTCGATGCCGGTCAGCAACGTGTGATCAAGGCCGCCCGTGGAAAAGCGCCCGGTCAGGTTCAGTTGATAGTCCTGGTCGGTCCAGTCCAGCTTGCGGTAGTTGAAGTTGCGCTGGAGTGTTCGCCCATCGGCGTTGAGGCTGGTGGCATTGTTTGCCTCAACACCATTGCCCTTCATCGTACCGTCCAACCACTGCATACCACCGCCCAGTGTCCAGTTGTCGTTGAGTAGATGCTCGAAGCGCACCTGAGCCATGTTGTTATCGTTGTGCAGGTTACCGGCGTACTTTTCACCCCAGAAGGTCTCACGGGACGGCGTGCCACGCTGGTTGGCGAAGCGGGTCAGACCGCGATCCAGCGGATGATTGTTACGCATGAAGTCGCCTTCGAAAATCACCTTGGTGTCGTCGCTGACCTGCCAGCTCAGTACCGGCGTGACCCCATAGCGTTCGGTTGAGACATGGTCGCGGAAGGTGTCGCCGCCCTCTCCCACCACGTTGAGGCGGTAGGCCAGGCGGCCTTGCTCATCCAGCGGGCCGGAGGCATCGAGGGTGCCGCGCTTCATACCCTGATCATCCACCTGGCTACCCAATGTGACCGTACGTTCAGGCAAAGGCTGTTTGGAGACCACGTTGAAGGTACCGCCGGGATCGCCGCGCCCATAGAGCATCGTCGCTGGCCCACGAAGCACTTCAAGGCGCTCAATGCTGTTGGCGTCCGGCATGCTGGGATAGCCCCGGTTGATCGGAAAACCGTTGCGGTAGAACTCTGCTGTTGTAAACCCACGCACCGTGAAGCTGGTAAGCCCCTGGCCACCGAAGTTGTTCGCTCGGCCGACGCCGCCGGCATAGTCCAGGGCCTCCTGCAGGCGAGTCGCGCCAATGTCCTCGACCACGTCCTTGGGCACGACGCTGATGGACTGTGGCGTCTCATGAATTGAGGTGTCTGTGCGCGTGGCACTGGCAGAGCGTGTGGCGCGATACCCTTTGACAGGCCCCTGAGCCGTCTCGGCGTCTACGTCTCCCGTGACGTTGATGGCTTGCAACTCAAGGCTGGCATTTTCGCTGCCGGCCACCTGCGCCCAGGCAACAGGGGCAACCGCCTGAAGTACGCAGAGAGAAATCAGGGTATGACGCATGGATTTTGGACCTAATGGATGAGCGGACGGGAAGGTAAACCTGCCTGGATTCGGGAGGCATGATATACCAGCAGATCTCATTTGCCACTCATTCTCATTTGAAGGTTTTCGAGTATCGGCTGTGTACCTCTGCCATCCCAGGGCCGGGATGGCAGGAGCAATTTCTCTAACCTGCTTCGACTGCCTTAAGGACCTTGTAGATCTCGGAAATCACCTGCCCCGTCGCCTGTTCAATCGCCCCTTCATTACGGCACAAAACCCAGCCCTGATCACCCGCCGCTCGCAAAAACGCCTGGGTACACTCGACATGCTCCTGCAGCGTATGGATCAACGTACTGCCCATCCCGCGCCGTCGTTGCGCGGCCCTTGACCATGAAATCTCTGGGTCGGTGATAACGCCCACATGCAGGTCTGGCACTCGCACGTGTCGGTCCAGGTTTAACTGCAATATGTCGGCGAACGGGACTGTCCGGCGAAACGCGGCATCTGAGGGGTACCAACGGTCTATCAGGATGATGCTGTCGGGCGGCTGTTTAGTCAGCACGTGGCGGGAAATCCAGAGCCGACTATCCGCAAAGCGCTCACACACTCTCCACTCCGAATCATCGGTGGGGTTTCTGGCGTGTGCGTTGACCAGGGCCATGGTTTCAGCCCTGTAGGGATCGCTTTTTCTCTCGCAAAGACGGATCACCTTTTTGTTGTCTGCCCGCAGTGCTTGGGTAACGGCTTCCAACAGCGTGGTTTTCCCCGTGCCTTTAGGCCCATCCAGGGAGACAAATAATGGACGATTCATGCTTCACGTAATGATGGATAAGTGATGAGCACCTTAACGTAGTTTGAAGCCGATGACGCTTGTCGATGCTATGGCTCACGCAGCAAAAAAGACGTGCCCCATGCCAACGGCTCCAACCCCAAGTGCACCGCCAGGCTCTGGCCGATATCGGCAAAGCTGGCTCGCTCGCCCAACCACCCCGCCGCCACGCCTGCACCATAAGCCAGTACGGGCACATGCTCACGGGTATGGTCGCTGCCCGGGCGCGAGGGGTCGCAGCCGTGGTCGGCGCTGATGATCAACAATGTCTGCGAGTCCATCAACGCCAGTAATTCCGTCAGCCTGCGGTCGAAGGCTTCCAGCGCGGCAGCGTAGCCGGCCAGGTCTCGGCGGTGTCCGTAGAGCATGTCGAAGTCGACGAAGTTGGCAAACACCAGGCTGTTGTCAGGTGCTTCCCGGTAGG
The DNA here is from genome assembly GCF_021606215.1 of Pseudomonas sp. PA-5-4B. Classification (NCBI taxonomy): domain Bacteria; kingdom Pseudomonadati; phylum Pseudomonadota; class Gammaproteobacteria; order Pseudomonadales; family Pseudomonadaceae; genus Pseudomonas; species Pseudomonas sp. PA-5-4B. The sequence goes on from NZ_WKDB01000125.1 coordinate 5,292, forward strand.
CCTTGAGCGTGGCATCGAACAGCGCGTCGTTGCCATCGGCCTTGTACAACCGGCTGATGCCTCGGTGAGCGAAAATATCGCCAATCTTGCCCACCGCGTGCACGGTGCCGCCGGCGTCGCAGAGGCGATCAAGCAGCGTCGCTGACGGCGGCGGCACGGTGTAGTCGCGGCGATTGCCGGTGCGCCGGAACTGGCCCGCGTGCTCGCCGGTGAACGGTCGGGCAATGACCCTGCCGACCGTGTATTCATCACACAAGGTGCGCGCGATTTCACACACTCGGTACAGCGCTTCAAGGCCGAAATGGCTTTCATGGGCGGCGATCTGCATCACGCTGTCGGCCGAGGTGTAGCAAATCGGCTGCTGGCTGCGGATGTGTAATTCACCCAAATCGTCCAGCACCGTGGTGCCCGAGGCATGGCAATTGCCCAGGATGCCCGGCAACCCTGCCCGCTCGATCAGGTCGGCCAGTAGTTGGGGTGGAAAGGACTCGGTCGGCTGCTCGAAATAACCCCAGTCAAACAACACTGGCACGCCCATCATTTCCCAATGCCCGGACGGCGTGTCCTTGCCGGATGATTGCTCGCGCGCATGGCCAAAGGCGCTGATCGGTGCCGCATCGCCCCAGTTGCCTGGCAGCGGGCCATTGCCACTGGCCGCCGCTGCGGCGCCCAATCCCAGCTGGCCCAGGTTCGGCAGGTTCAAAGGTCCCCGTCGCAATGGCCCATCGGCCTCACCACGGGCACAGGCTTCGGCGATATGGCGCAAGGTGTCGGCGCCGGTATCGCCAAACAGCGCGGCGTCGGCACTCGCGCCGATGCCCAATGAGTCCAGCACTAATACGATGGCCTTGCTCATAGGATTGCCTGGATCAATTCGCGCGAGGCCAGGCGTTCACCGCCCAGCCGATACGCTGCGCGCAAGGCGGATGCGCCCTGCCCGGCCTGCTCTTGGGTGCGCGCGTGAACCCAGCCCAGGGGCCGTTTTGCATTCACCTGTTCGCCGACGAAGGCCAACTCGCTGAAGCCCACGGACAGGTCCAGCACGTCGTCCGGATGGCTGCGTCCACCGCCCAAGGTCACCACCGCCAACCCCACGGCGCGGGTGTCGATCTCGGTGACACAACCCTCCTCCTCGGCCCACACCGGCACCGACACGACCGCCTTGGGTAAATGTTCATCGGGTTTGTCGGTAAAACCCTGCGGGCCGCCCAGCGCAACAACCATCTGCTCAAATCGCTGCAAGGCCGCGCCGCTCTGCCAGGCTTGAAGCAATTGATCACGGGCCTGAGCCTCGTCCCTCGCCAGGCCGGCCATCGTCAGTGCCTGGGTGGCCAGCGCCAACGTCACTGCCCACAGGCGTTCACTGCGCACCTCGCCCTTGAGCAGGGCTACCGCTTCAGCCACTTCCAGGGCATTGCCGGCACTGCGGGCCAGCGGCTGGTCCATGTCGGTGATCAGGGCGCGGGTGTTGACTCCGGCACCGTTGGCCACCGCAACGATGCTGGCGGCGAGTGCTCGCGCCTGCTCAGGCTCAGCCATAAAGGCGCCTTTGCCGGTCTTTACATCCATGATCAACACATCGAGGCCGGCGGCGAGCTTCTTGCCGAGGATCGACGCGGTGATCAGGTCTATCGACTCCACCGAGCCAGTCACATCGCGGATCACGTACAAGCGCTTGTCCGCGGGTGCCAGGTTGGCGGTCTGGCCGATGATCGCGCAGCCGACTTCAGCCACCACCGCGCGCAGGCGTTCGGTGCTGGGTTGGCAGTCGTAGCCGGGGATGCTTTCGAGCTTGTCCAGGGTGCCGCCGGTATGCCCCAGGCCGCGCCCGGAGATCATCGGCACGTAACAGCCACAGGCCGCCAGCAAGGGCGCGAGCAACAAGCTGATCATGTCGCCGACGCCGCCGGTGGAATGCTTGTCGACAATCGGCCCCGGCAGCTCCCACTTCAGTATTTGACCGGAATCGCGCATTGCCTCGGTCAAGGCAATGCGTTCGCTCACGTCCATGCCCTTGATGAACACCGCCATGGCGAACGCCGCCACTTGCCCATCGCTGAGGCTACCGTCGGCAATGCCGGCGACAAACCGTTGAATGTCGATAGCGGCCAGGGCATGCCCGTCGCGCTTACGGCGAATCACTTCTTGTGGCAACCACATACTGTGCTCCTTACAGCGAAATGAAAAAGCCGACAATCGCCGCGCTCATCAGGTTCGAAAGCGTACCGCCGATCATGGCCCGCAAGCCCAGCCGCGCCAGTTCTTGACGCCGTTGCGGGGCGATACCCGTGAGGCCGCCCAGTTGGATGGCAATCGAGGACAGATTGGCAAAGCCGCACAGGGCGAAGGTGACGATCACTTGGGTGTGTGCCGACAACAGCGGCACCCCGGCTGCGGCGGCCTTGTCCGCGGTCAGGTAGTTGGCCAGGTCGGCATAGGCGACGAACTCGTTGAGCACCAGTTTTTCCCCGATAAAACCGCCGGCCAGCACTGCCTCATGCCACGGCACCCCGAGCAGAAAAGCGATCGGCGCCAACACGTGCCCGAGCACCAGTTGCAAGGTCAGCTG
>NZ_WKDB01000126.1:0-7733 GCF_021606215.1 Pseudomonas sp. PA-5-4B
GGATACTAAAGCCCCCTCACGCCACTTACCTCACTGCCACCTACACTTCGACCTTCGTGAATGGGTTTATGCAACGCTAGGCCGGCCCACAATACTTCCCAGTCGGATATTTAAGGTCAACTTGCACATACCCGACTTTCGATACACCTATTAATCCGTGGTTTCGAAAAACACTATATTTTGCAGAGGCGCCGGCATAGTCCCTCAGCGGTTTGATTATGTTTTGATAATCTGTAATTTCAAAAGTATGGGACACTTGATTGACGCCCCACGTATGACTCAGGATAAGGGCTGTCGACGCTATCGGGTTGCGATCCGGGTAATTAGCGTACCCTTGGAACGACAGCGTACACACATCCCCTGGGGCTATACCGACTCCGGGCGTCACCTGCATCTGAAATACCTCCCAGGGAAGCGGGATTGGTTTGCCGTCGGGGCCAAAGCCAGGTGTGCAACTAATAATTTTATTAGGATGATTTATATTTTGAGGGAACGTGGGCTTTGGAAAACTTATAGGCGGCGTGATGGTTACGACAACACTTTGATTACCCGATCGTTGCTCGTTAACGCCGTTAGTGCTCACGTAATACACGGGGGCAGTCGTATTACCACCGCCCTGTATGATCGACCAGCTAATGCGATTATCAAAAACGATAAGGGCGCCAGCGGTGTCACCCAACTTGACGGTATAGGTTGCCACCGGCGCTGCCTGCCCCGGCCAGTACAGCAACAGCATGTCACCGACTTGCGGGTTACCGGACAGGCGCGCTTCCACTCTGACAGCGTCGATACTGTCGCGACTGTCCAGTTTATTGGCTGTATTGGACACCGCGCCATAGAGATTGGCCAAGTCCAACAGTGGGTTAAGTAACGCTGGCGCCTGATTGTGATCGCGGCCGAATACCGTGAAATCCATATTGAGCAATTTCAGCGGAGACAGCGTCCCAGGGCCCACCGTGTCGGAAGCACGTCTAATGTAATAGCGAAACGGCACCTTGTCCTTTCGTTGCAGGTCGGAGCCGTTGGCAATCAGCTGCTGCCAGGTCAAGGTTCCGGTAAACGGAAATGACGTGACAGGTATCGGCGGAAGTTTAACACCCGCCAATTCAGGGATACAGAGATCCCCAGGTATAAAATTGGTGTAGCTGCTGATGCCAAACGAGACGATATTACGCGCATCGTCACGTTTGATGAGTTGATCAAAATCAAACGCAGGCACCGTAGGCACGGGCAAATTGCCGGGCAGTGGCGTTAGACTCAGCAAGACACTTCCGGGTGTGGAAAGTTGACTGATGTTACCCCCCTCATCCTTGACCCGGTACACCGCAAACAATTCTTGCGCACCTGAAAACTTGCGAAATTCCGATACCAGCACCTTCAAAATAATTGCACCTGTAGTAGCAACTATTTTTTCAACGTGAATCGGTAAGCCAGTCGGATTTGAATTGCTGCTCATAAACCACAGAAATATTTCGTCAAGCGTGGCGCGAACCTTATAATCGCCCGGCACCACGACATCCAGTGTCAAATTATTATCCAGATCAGGATTAGTAATAACTGCACTTGAAAACACCGGCGCCTTAAGCACCTCGCCTTTACCCGGCGCACTGCGGTCGATAATAATCCTGACTGGGGGCGAGAAATTGGCCACCGGTGCGTCGGGCTGGTCAGTGTGTATGCGATAAGAAAGATTGAAGACACCGTCATTCAGCAGCAAACTGCTAGGAATATACGTCGGCAGTGGAAAGTCGCCGGGAAACAACTCTCCCACGACCGGTATTGGTTCAACGTAAACAGGCAGCGCTAATCCCTCCTGATGCAAAACATGAACAATATAATCAACGGCCCCCGGCTTGGTCAGTTCAATCCATGGGCCGGGTATCCATACGAGAAGATCATCATCCAATAAGCGTTTTGGAATCACACCACTTGCCAATCGTCCCTCAACGATTGGCAAGGGGGCTTGAGGCACGGCGGTCACAACTGTGCCGTCGGGCAAACCTGTGGCGCTATTGGTTTGAACATTGCTATTAGTTGGGGGGGTGCTCATATCATTCTCCGTAACAGCAACATTGCGCCGGTCACTGGTTTTTATTGAAGGCTGTGACGTTGATTGAATACCCGTTGGTAACTTCCCGATACTGTCAGAACTAACAGGTCTTACCGCCATTCGTCGGTTGCACGCGCGAATGAGCGCTTGCCGCGCGCTGAATGACACTTGACGTTGTTTCGTGAATGAGGTCTCCTGAAACCGGTTTCAGAACGTCACCACCTCCAATAAGAAAGGCCTGCCACCGTGACTCCTTTTTCCGCCGCCCAGCGCAGCCGCGTGACCATGCTCGACGTCGCCGAACGCGCCGGCGTGTCCAAAGCCAGCGTGTCGCGCTTTATCGGCGAGGACCGCGCCCTGCTCTCGGACGCGATTGCCTTGCGTATCGAGCAAGCGATCAGCGAACTCGGCTACCGCCCCAATCAGATGGCACGCGGGTTGAAACGCGGCCGCACACGCCTGATCGGCATGCTGGTAGCCGATATCCGCAACCCCTACTCCATTGCCGTGATGCACGGCGTCGAAACCGCCTGCCGCCAGCATGGCTACAGCCTGGTGGTGTGCAACACCGACCGCGATGACGAGCAAGAGCGCCAGCACCTGGCGGCGCTGCGTTCGTACAACATCGAAGGGTTGATCGTGAACACCCTTGGCCACCACCTTGACCAACTGCTGGAGTTGCAGCGCGAAATGCCTCTGGTGCTGGTGGACCGCAAGGTCGAGCCGTTGCACAGTGACCTGGTGGGGCTGGATAACCCGGCGGCGGTGCGTATTGCGGTGGAGCATCTGCAACAGCAGGGTTATCGCGACCTGTTGCTAGTGAGCGAAAAAGCCGATGGCACCAGTTCACGTCTGGAACGTCAGGCGAGTTTCACGGCGGAAATTGCGGCCCGGCCAGCGTTGACCGGCGCGGTGCTGGAACTCGATGACAGGCTGGAAAACCGTCTGCACACTTTCTTGGCCAAGCCAGGCCCCAAGGCGTTGTTCTGCGCCAATGGCGTGGCTGCGCTGGCCTGCACCCACGCGCTCAAAGCGCTGGGCCGCAACCTCTTTGATGACTTCGGCCTGATTGCCCTGGATGACCTCGACTGGTACCCGCTGGTGGGCAACGGCATCACCGCCCTCGCCCAACCCACCGACGCGATTGGCGCCAGCGCCTTTGACTGCCTGCTTAAACGCTTGCGCGGCGATGACGCACCACCGCGTACCCTGGATTTTTTGCCCGAACTGATCGTCCGTGGCTCCACCCAATCCCTTGTGGGAGCTGGCTTGCCTGCGATGGCGGTCTGTCAGGCGAAGCCGTAGTCGCCTGACACACCGCCATCGCAGGCAAGCCAGCTCCCACATTGGTTTTTCGTATAAAAATGAAACCGGTTTCAGAGGTACATAACAATGCATAAATACCCCGTTTCCATCAGCCTATCCAGCTACGGTGCCGACCTGGTACGCACGCTTGGCCAATTGAGTTTTGTCGAACTGCTCAGTGCCGCCGGCGCCCAGCGCATCGAGTGGCGCGAAGAACTGCTGACCACCGAACAACCCACCGACCTCGCCCAGGCCGCTGCCGAAAACGGCCTGGAATCGGTGTACTCATCGCCCCTAGAACTTTGGATCGCCGGGCGCGCCCAGCCCAACGCTGAACTCAGTGCAACCCTGGACCGCGCCCAAGCCTTCGGCTCGCGCTGGCTGAAGGTTTCCCTCGGTTATTTCACCGACACCAACGACCTGCAAAGCCTGCACGCCCTGCTCAACCGCCACCCGGTCAAACTCCTGGTGGAGAACGACCAGACCCTGCACGGTGGGCGCATCGAGCCAATGCAACGCTTCTTCACTGAGGTGGAACGCCTGGGCTTGCCGGTGAAAATGACCTTCGACATCGGCAACTGGCAGTGGCAGGACCAATCCGCGCTCACTGCCGCGCGGCTGTTGGGCCGCCATGTGGATTACCTGCACTGCAAGGCCGTGGCGCGTCGCCAGGACGGCAAGCTGGTGGCCTTGCCGCCCGGCGCCACCGACCTGCATCTGTGGGAACAACTGCTCAAACATATGACTCAAGGTATTACCCGGGCCGTGGAATTCCCGTTGCAAGGCGACGACTTGGTTGCCGTCACCGCACAGCAGGTCGCCGCCCTCGCCCTCCTTGGCCAGCCCCGCGCGGAGAATGCCCATGTCTGAGATCGATATCCTTTCGTTTGGTGAAACCATGGCGATGTTTGTCGCCGAACAGACCGGCGACCTGGCCCAGGTGGCGCAGTTTCACAAGCGCATTGCCGGGGCCGACAGCAATGTCGCCATCGGCCTGTCGCGCCTGGGTTTCAATGTGACGTGGCTAAGCCGTGTCGGCGACGATTCCCTGGGGCGCTTTGTGGTCGACACGCTGAAGAACGAAGGCCTGGATTGTCGGCATGTGGCGGTCGACCCGCTGCACCCGACCGGCCTTCAATTCAAGTCCCGCGAAGAAGCCGGCGCCGACCCGCAGGTGGAGTACTTCCGTAAAGGCTCGGCGGCCAGCCACTTGTCGATTGCCGCGATCAGCCCCGCCTTGCTGCAAGCGCGCCACCTGCATGCCACCGGCATCCCGCCCGCCTTGTCCGCGGCCACCCGCGAGCTATCCGTGGAACTGATGACGCAGATGCGCAAGGCCGGGCGCAGCGTGTCGTTCGACCCGAACCTGCGCCCGTCGTTATGGGCCAGCCAAGCGCAGATGGTCGGCGAGATCAACGCCCTCGCCGCCCTGGCCGATTGGGTGTTGCCGGGCCTGGGCGAAGGCCGCCTGCTCACCGGCTTTGACGACCCGGCCGACATCGCCGCGTTCTACCTCGACCAGGGCGCCGAAGCCGTGGCAATCAAGCTGGGCGCGGACGGCGCCTACTACCGCACCCACATGGACCAAGGCTTTATTGCCGCCGTGCCGGTGGAAACCGTCGTGGATACCGTGGGTGCCGGTGATGGTTTTGCCGTCGGCATGATCAGCGCCCTGCTCGAAAACCTGAGCTTCCCCGAGGCAGTACAGCGCGGCAACTGGATCGGCAGCCGCGCCGTGCAAAGCCGGGGTGATATGGAAGGTTTACCCACCCGCTCTGAATTACCCAGCCGATCTGTTGCATGACCCACTCCCTGTTGCCACAACTACAACAAGCTCAGGAGCAACCCCATGGAAACTGTGAAACTCGCCACCCGTCGCTGGTGGTACATCATGCCTATCGTGTTCATCACCTACAGCCTGGCATACCTGGATCGCGCCAACTACGGCTTCGCCGCTGCCTCCGGCATGGCCGAAGACCTGATGATCACCCCCGGCATGTCGTCGTTGCTGGGCGCGCTGTTTTTTCTTGGCTACTTTTTCTTCCAGGTGCCAGGTGCGATCTACGCGCAAAAACGCAGCGTTAAAAAGCTGATTTTCGTCAGCCTGATTCTGTGGGGCAGCCTGGCCACGCTTACCGGCGTGGTGTCCAACGCTTATATGCTGATCGCCATTCGCTTCATGCTCGGCGTGGTCGAAGCGGCGGTGATGCCGGCGATGCTGGTGTACCTGTGCCACTGGTTTACCCGTGCCGAACGCTCACGGGCCAACACCTTCCTGATCCTCGGCAACCCGGTCACCATGATGTGGATGTCGGTGGTCTCGGGCTATCTGGTGCAGCACTTCAGCTGGCGCTGGATGTTTATCATCGAAGGCCTGCCGGCGGTGATCTGGGCGTTTATCTGGTGGAAGCTGGCGGATGAAAAACCCGCCGACGCCAAGTGGCTGAGCGAGCAGCATAAACAAGACCTGCAAAGCGCCCTGGCCGCCGAACAGGTCGGGATCAAGGCGGTGAAGAACTACGCCGAAGCCTTTCGTTCGCCCAAGGTGATCATCCTGGCGCTGCAGTTTTTTTGCTGGAGCATCGGCGTGTATGGCTTCGTATTGTGGCTGCCGTCGATCCTCAAGGCCGGTTTGCAGATGGACATGGTCGAAGCCGGTTGGCTCTCGGCGCTGCCGTACCTGGCGGCGGTGATCGGCATGCTGGCGGTGTCGTGGGGCTCGGACAAGCTGCAAAAACGTAAACGTTTTGTGTGGCCGCCGCTGCTGATCGCGTCTATCGCGTTCTACGCGTCCTACGCGCTGGGCGCTGAGCACTTCTGGTGGTCCTACACCCTGCTGGTCATCGCCGGGGCGTGCATGTATGCGCCTTACGGTCCGTTCTTTGCCATCGTCCCGGAAATCCTCCCGGCCAACGTCGCTGGCGGCGCCATGGCGCTGATCAACAGCATGGGCGCGCTGGGCTCGTTCGGCGGTTCGTACCTGGTCGGTTACCTCAATAGCAGCACCGGCTCACCCGGCGCCTCGTACTTGCTGATGAGCGGCGCGCTGATGTTTGCCGTGGTGCTGACGATTTTCCTCAAGCCCGGCGCCAGTGATCGCGTGCCGGTGCCAACCCTGGAGTTGAAGGTAAAAACCTCATGAAAAAGTCTGTGGTCCTGTACAAAAAACTCTCCGCGCCATTGATGGCCCGCCTGCACGAACACGTCGACGTGACCCTGATTGACGCCCTCGACGAACCCGGCCTCGCCAGGCTGCGTGACGCCTTGCCTGGTGCCCATGGTTTGTTGGGTGCCAGCCTGCGCCTGGATGCCAGGCTGCTCGACCTGGCGCCCAAGCTCGAAGCGGTGGCCAGTGTGTCGGTGGGCGTCGACAACTACGACATCGACTACCTGACCCAACGCGGCATCCTGCTCAGCAATACGCCGGATGTGCTTACCGAAACCACGGCGGATACCGGCTTCGCGCTGATCCTGGCCACCGCTCGCCGGGTGGTCGAGCTGGCCGATATGGTGCGTGCCGGGCAGTGGAGCAAGAACATCGGCCCGGCGCATTTTGGCACCGATGTGCATGGCAAGACCCTGGGCATTATCGGCATGGGGCGCATCGGCGAAGCCCTGGCTCAGCGTGGGCATTTCGGTTTTGGTATGCCGGTGATTTACCACAGTCATTCGCCAAAACCGCGGGTAGAGGAGCGCTTTGGGGCGCAGTTTCGTAGCTTGCCGGAGTTGTTGCAGCAGGCTGACTTTGTGTGCCTGACCTTGCCACTCACGGCTGAAACCGAAAAGCTGATTGGCGCGCGTGAGTTTGCGTTGATGGGGCCGGAGACGATTTTTATCAATATCTCGCGTGGCAAGGTGGTGGATGAGGCGGCGCTGGTTGAGGCGCTGCAACAACGCACGATTCGGGCGGCGGGGTTGGATGTGTTTGAGCGCGAGCCGTTGAGTCATGACTCGCCGTTGTTGCGCTTGAACAATGTGGTGGCTACACCGCATATCGGTTCGGCGACCCACGAGACGCGGGAGGCGATGGCCGCTTGCGCGGTGGAAAATTTGCTGATGGCGCTGGGTGGGGAGCGGCCGGACAATCTGGTTAATCCGAGTGTGTATGCTTGAGATTGCGGTGGGTCAGTCGGCGGGGTCGGTGACTTAGATGCTGTTGTGTACATATCCGTTGCTGCGGTAACGGCCACTTAGGGTTCCGCCCTTACGGCGGCTCACTTTTGGAAAGACCCAAAAGTAAGCAAAAGGTCTTCGCCCCAACACTCGGTGCCTCGCTGTGGCTCGGCATGCCCGCAATCCGACAGTGATTTGGGGGGCCGCCGCGATGGGCCATCCTTGGCCCAGCGCGGCTAAACCGGCATCCCTGCCGGTTTACCCC
>NZ_WKDB01000127.1:0-6347 GCF_021606215.1 Pseudomonas sp. PA-5-4B
CTGCTGCGTTGCGACGACTCGCGCATTATCGAGGAGAGCGTGCACAGCCACCTGCTCAAATCCAACTGCCCGGTCACCAGCCAGCCGGATTGGGGCAGCGTGGTGGTGGAATACCGTGGTCACGCGCTGGATCACGCCAGTTTGCTGGAATATATCGTGAGCTTTCGCCAGCACTCGGACTTTCATGAACAGTGCGTGGAGCGGATCTTTTTGGACTTGCAGCGGTTGCTCAAGCCAGAGAAGTTGACGGTGTATGCGCGCTATGTGCGGCGCGGTGGGTTGGATATCAACCCGTATCGCAGCACTGAGAATGTGCAGTTCCAGAACGTGCGCCTGGCTCGTCAGTAGCCGTCACACAAAACAAATGTGGGAGCTGGCTTGCCTGCTCCCACATTTTGGTTCTGTGTTTGGCTTGGGGCCGGGTTAGATCCCCATGTTGCCCAAGGTGATCATGATATTGCGCAATGTCCCGGAAATGACCGGGTGTTCGGCATCGAACTCTATGGCTGCTTGATTCACATCGTCGGAAATACTGGGCGTTTGGGTGGCCGGTTCAAGTTCGAGTTGTAATTCGAACTTGGCAATCAAGGCTTCCAGTGCTTCACGTTTTTCTTCAGACAGCGGCGGTTGCTGTTCCAACTGCCCGCGCAGGATGTTGACCTGTTCTTCAAGCTTTATGCGGTCAGGCATGACGTTCTTCCTTTTATCGATAGGCACTGGCATAGACCGCGGCTCGCCGTGAAAGGTCTACGGGCTGACCTGTAGATTAATCCACCGGCGCCTTGAGTGCATGATCTCTATCAGGGCTTCTCGCCTTTAAGCTGGCGCAGGCTGATATCCGCCAGGCAGGTGCCCAGCTCGCCAAGGTGATCGATCACTGAATGCACGCCCAGCCCATACAGCGCCACCGTGGCTTTGCCGCGCTTGTGCTCGCGCTGTTGTTCGGTCAACGCCTGCCATTGCTCAGGTGACAGGCCGCACAGCGAGCCGCAGGACGCCAGGCCGATGGTCCATAACCCGGCATTCAGGCCCGATTGCAGCAAACGCGGCTCGCCGCTGACCAGCACACAGCCTTCGAGGCGTTGGATATTCAGTTCCATCAAGGCTTGCCAGCAGGCGTGCGGCGCCGGCCAGCGGATCGAGGAGGGGGGCGTGGCTTTGAGCCAAGCGGGCAGGGCAGCCGCCAGCGGGGTGGTGACCGAGGCGGGCAGCTCATCCAGCCAGGCGCAGGGCACGCCTTGGTCCTTGAGGCTGCGCAGAATCTTCAGCGCGCCGGGCGTGGCCTGGGAGTCGGGGCAGGGCGAGTCTGTGCGGGCCTGGGAACCGAAATCCACCAGGCAGCCACTCAGGCCAAACAGCACGGCAGTCAAGGTGGGGGCGCTGGCTATGGCAATTTCGGCGTGAGGCATTTCGACTTCCCTGAAATAGCTACGACGCTATCCGGGCTGCATGACAAGCGGATGACACTTAACCTGTTTGTAGGAATTTTGTGCATTTTGCGTATGTCGATTCCTCGTTACTGCCTAAATCCACACATCCGTCATATACTGACGGTCTTATTCAGGGCATAGCGCCCATGACAGATCATTCAAGGAGCCAAAGCTATGCGCTGGAGCCAGTACTTCGCTCAGCTATCTGTGTGTGCAACTATCCTGCTCGCCCCCTTCGCGGCCCAGGCTGCGTCGGAAGACGATCCATGGGAAAGCGTCAACCGCCCGATCTTCACTTTCAACGACACCGTTGATACCTACGCGCTCAAGCCGATTGCCCAGGGTTATCAATTTGTAACCCCGCAATTTGTGCAAGACGGCATCCACAACTTCTTCCGCAACATCGGCGATGTCGGCAACCTGGCCAACAACGTGCTGCAGCTCAAGCCGCACGCCGCCGGTGTAGACACCGCCCGCCTGTTGATGAACACCACCTTCGGCGTGCTTGGCTTTGTTGATGTGGGCACCAAAATGGGGCTGCAACGCAGCGATGAAGACTTCGGCCAGACCCTCGGCTACTGGGGCGTCGGCAGTGGTCCTTACGTGATGCTGCCGCTGCTCGGCCCAAGCACCCTGCGTGATGCGCCGTCCAAATACGTCGACAGCTACACCCAACCGTACCGCTACATGAACGATATCGGCTGGCGCAACAGCACCTTCGGCCTGAACATCGTTGATACCCGTGCCAGCCTGCTCGACAGCGAGAAGCTGATCACGGGCGACAAATACACCTTTATCCGTAACGCTTACCTGCAGAACCGTGAGTTCAAGGTAAAAGACGGCAAGGTCGTCGACGACTTTTAAGCCGTGACGTTTTGAAATGAAAAAAGGCGACCTCTATAGGTCGCCTTTTTTGTGCGCGTTTTTCAGCGCATTTTCAAGATCCTGAGGCCCAGGTGCTGGCGCTCGCCTTCGTTTTTGGCCCACACCACCTCGGTGTCCGCCTCCAGGCCCGTGAGGGCGGCATGTTCCGAATCGATGCGCACGGTCAGTTGGTCTCCCACCTGAAACTGGCGAGGTGCCTCAACCTGCATGCCGGAGCTGGAAAGGTCCACACAAACCCCGGCAATCTCTTGCCCCGCGTGGATCAGCGCCACATCGGCATCCACGCGCATGCGGATGAAATCGCGTTTTTCGTCGTAGCCGCGCTCATGTTCGCTCACGGGTTCCATCCTTACTTTGTGTTGTGGTGGTGACTGTTCTTATAACTCCCGGTGATTTGCGGTGTAAAGACGCCCGGCGACCATCGGCATGAGCTTGAAACCCCTGACGGATGGGAGTACCGTCTGCGCCTTAGAAGGGCACCTCTGCTTTACCGTTGTGCATGGGAGAAATCCCAGTACTTTGTAGGACAGAGAGGCTAGAAAGCGAATCCAGTACGTGAGCCCGGCCATTGCCGAGCCGCCTACGCCAACCTAATTCTGGCGCCGTTTGCCCACATGCAAAAAACCAGTGCCACGCTGCTGATAATCGATGACGACGAAGTAGTGCGCGCGAGCCTCGCGGCCTATTTGGAAGACAGTGGCTTCAGCGTCCTGCAGGCCAGTAATGGCCAACAGGGTCTCCAGGTGTTCGAGCGCGACAAGCCCGACCTCGTGATCTGCGACCTGCGCATGCCCCAAATGGGCGGCCTCGAGCTGATTCGCCAGGTAACCGAGCGTGCGCCGCAGACGCCAGTGATTGTTGTGTCCGGTGCCGGCGTAATGAACGATGCTGTCGAGGCCCTGCGCCTGGGCGCTGCCGACTACCTGATCAAGCCCCTGGAAGACCTGGCGGTGCTGGAGCATTCGGTGCGCCGCGCGCTGGACCGTGCTCGCCTGCTGCTGGAAAACCAGCGCTACCGCGAAAAGCTCGAAACCGCCAACCGCGAACTCGAAGCCAGCCTCAATTTGCTCCAGGAAGACCAGAACGCCGGTCGCCAGGTGCAGATGAACATGCTGCCGGTGAGCCCGTGGACCATCGACGAATTCAAGTTTGCGCACCAGATCATCCCGTCGCTGTACCTGTCGGGTGATTTTGTCGACTACTTCCGCGTCGATGAGCGACGTGTGGCGTTCTACCTGGCCGACGTGTCCGGCCACGGCGCTTCTTCTGCGTTTGTCACCGTGTTGTTGAAATTCATGACCACACGGCTGTTGTTCGAATCCAAGCGCAATGGCACCTTGCCGGAGTTCACCCCCTCCGAGGTGCTGGGCCACATCAACCGAGGCCTGATCAGCTGCAAGCTGGGCAAGCACGTGACGATGGTTGGCGGCGTTATTGATGAAGAAACCGGTCTTTTGACCTACAGCATCGGCGGTCACCTGCCGATGCCGGTTTTATACACTCCCGACAGTGTGCGTTACCTGGAAGGCCGTGGTCTGCCGGTGGGCTTGTTTAACGAAGCCACCTACGAAGACCACATTCTGGAATTGCCGCCGACTTTCAGCCTTACGCTGATGTCCGACGGCATACTGGACCTTCTTCCAGAGCCTACACTCAAAGAGAAAGAAGCCGCCTTGCCCCAAAAGGTCAAGTCGGCGGGCGGCAGCCTGGATGGCCTGCGGCAGGTTTTTGGATTGTCCACGCTAGGGGAGATGCCGGATGATATCGCCCTATTGGTGTTGAGCAGGAATCTTTGATGAGTACCGGAAGAATCCAATTCGCCGAGCAAGACGGGACCTTCGTCCTGAAGTTTGTCGGTGAAGTGCGCCTGACCTTGTGTTCGGCGCTGGATGCGACGATTGAGCGGATCTTCACCGCGCTGAACTTCTCAGCGATCGTGATCGATCTGACCGAAACCCGCAGCATCGATAGCACCACCCTTGGCCTGCTGGCCAAGTTGTCCATTCTGTCTCGGCAGAAGGTTGGCCTGTTGCCGACCGTCGTCACCACCCACGAAGACATCACCCGTCTGTTGCAGTCCATGGGTTTTGACCAGGTGTTCAACATCGTTGACCGCCCGATCCCCTGCCCGGAATGCCTGACCGACCTGCCTTCGCAAGACCAGTCCGAAGAAGTGGTACGGGTCAAGGTGCTGGAAGCGCACAAGATCCTGATGGGCCTGAACGAGTCCAACCGCGAAGCCTTCCACGACCTGGTCAATGCCCTAGAGCGCCACTGACCTTCAGTTGAAACCCAATCCAATGTGGGAGCTGGCTTGCCTGCGATAGCGGTATGTCAGCCACCTATTCATTGCTGACCTACCGCTATCGCAGGCAAGCCAGCTCCCACAGTTTGAATGGGGTTTGGTTTGAGATCAGCAAACATGAAAAAGGGCGGCACCCTCACAGGTGCCGCCCTTTTTGTCGCCGCCTGCCTTACAACTTGGCAGTCAACAACGCCTCCAGCTTCTCCTGGTCCCGAGCAAACTGACGAATCCCCTCTGCCAGCTTCTCAGTCGCCATTGCGTCCTCGTTGGACTCCCAACGGAACTGCGCTTCAGTCAAATGCACCCGCGCTTCACCGGCATGGCCTGGCGACAGCTTGCGCTCCAGCTTGCCTTCATCCGCCGCCAGCTTCTCCAGCAGGTCCGGGCTGATGGTCAGGCGATCACAGCCGGCCAGCTCTTCAATCTGGCTGAGGTTACGGAAGCTCGCACCCATCACTACAGTTTTATAGCCATTGGCCTTGTAGTAGTTGTAGATGCGCGTTACCGACACAACGCCTGGGTCTTCAGCGCCGGTGTAGTCGTTGCCGTTAGCCTTCTTGTACCAGTCGTAGATACGGCCTACAAACGGCGAAATCAGGAACACACCGGCTTCGGCGCAGGCCACGGCCTGAGCAAACGAAAACAGCAGTGTCAGGTTGGTCTGAATGCCTTCTTTTTCCAGCTTCTCCGCTGCGCGGATGCCTTCCCAGGTGGAGGCGATCTTGATCAGCACGCGGTCACGGCCTACGCCAGCTTTGTCGTACAAGTCGATCAGACGGTGCGCACGCTTGAGAATCGCGGCTTCATCGAACGACAAACGCGCATCCACCTCGGTGGAAATACGCCCCGGCACGACTTTGAGAATCTCTTGACCTACCGCCACCGCAAAACGGTCGCTGGCCAGGCCGACGTCACCGTTGCAGTCCTTCACAGCCTCATCCAGCAGCGTGGCATAGCCTGGAATCGACGCCGCCTTGAGCAGCAGGGAAGGGTTAGTGGTGGCGTCTTGCGGCTTGAGCTTGGCGAGGGTGGAGAAATCGCCGGTATCGGCTACAACGGTGGTGAATTGCTTGAGTTGTTCCAGCTTGGAAGTCATGGGCGTGCTCTGTCCTGTGGGTCTGATGACATTACCCGAGCGCCGACAAGCGCTCAAGGGCGCAAATACATTCAGTCGTTTGCGAGGGCAACAACCTGAAAACAGCCGTTTGAATGCCCCGTCTTGGTGCTAAATAGGAGACCAAAACCCCCGACAGGTTCAACCCAAGTTCCCCCAACCCACGCGGCCCCGTGTGAGAGCTGGCTTCCTGTGGCGAGCAGGCTTGCTGTGGCAAGCCTGCTCGCCACAACAGCCCAGCCACCGACCAACCCTGACACCCATCACCCAAAACGGTGGGAGCTGGCTTGCCTGCAATAACGCTAGCCCAGCCACCAACCAACTCCCTGACACCCCGCACTCAAACTGTGGGAGCTGGCTTGCCTGCGATAACGCCAGCCCAGCCACCACCCAACCCCCTGACACCCTGCACTCAAACTGTGGGAGCTGGCTTGCCTGCGATAACGCCAGCCCAGCCACCACCCAACCCCCTGACACCCCGCACTCAAACTGTGGGAGCTGGCTTGCCTGCGATAACGCCAGCCCAGCCACCACCCAACCCCCTGACACCCCGCACTCAAACCTGTGGGAGCGGGCTTGCTCGCGAAAGCCGCCTGTCAGCCTCCAAATAAAC
>NZ_WKDB01000128.1:0-5792 GCF_021606215.1 Pseudomonas sp. PA-5-4B
TTGCGGGCTCAGGGGTGGGCACCGGCTCGGGGATTTTTTCTTCAACCTTGGGCTCGGGCTCCTTGGGTTTTTCCGGTGGTGGTGGCGGTGGCGGCGGCAACGGGATAATGGTCGGCACCTTCGGCGCTTCGCGGCGCACGCCACTCATGTCATTGGCCCACTGCCACAGGAACCAGGCCGCCAGGGCGGCCAGCAGCAGGCCAGCGCCCCACTTCAGCGGGCGCAGCAGCTTGTTCTTCACGGGCATGGGCGGGATCGGCATCTGTGCGGTCATGGTTCAACCCTGGCTCGGCTTGCCGGTGACCAGCCCGACCTGGGACAGCTCCAGCCGGCGCAGCAAGTCGAGCACCTCGATCACCTTCTGGTACTGCACCATGGCGTCGCCGCGCACGATCACCGGGAAGTCCGGGTTCTGCGCCTTCTCGATGCGCAGGCGCTCCTCCAGCTCGCCCAGCGTCACCGGGTAGGCGTCGAGAAACACCTGGCCGCCGTCGTTGACGGAGATGGCCTTGGTCTTGGCCTCGGACAGCGACACCGAAGCACTCGCCTTGGGCAAGTGGATCTGGATACCCGACACCTGGGCGGTGGCGGTGAGGATAAACATCACCAGCACCACCATCAGCACGTCCACCAGGGGCGTGATGTTAATAGTGTCGACGGCGGCGTCATCGTCATCGTCGTGGGCGGCATTTACGGAAGCCATGCTGATTCTCCTCAGGCCGGAACGGAGGCGTGGTGGCCGCGCGAGTGGGCGGCTTCACTGAACTGGCTCTCGCCGTGCATTTCCGCCAGGCGGGTGATGAACTCATCGACAAATACGCGCATATCGGCGCTGACTTCCTTGTTGCGCGTGATCAGGCGGTTGTAGCCAAACAGCGCCGGGATCGCCACGAACAGGCCCATGGCCGTGGCCAGCAAGGCGGCCGCCATGCCGGGGGCGATGGCATTGATGTTCACGTCACCGGCCATGGCCGTGCCGAGGAACACCACCATGATCCCCAGCACCGTACCCAGCAGACCGATGTAAGGGCCGCCGGCGATGGCATTGGAAAGGGTCGACAATTTCGAGCTCAGGGCCTGGTTTTCGCGAGTACGCACGCCGTCCATGGAGCAGCGGATTGCTTCGATGGTGGCCGCCGAAACCGATGAGGTATCTGCGCCCTGGGCACGGCGGGTGCGGATCTCCTTGACCGCCACCAGGTACAGGCGCCAGAGCGAAGAGTGGCCCAGGCGCTCGGCCAGTTGGGCGTCATCGGCATACATTTCCAGGCGGGTGCCGATCTGCGCAAAGTGCTCACGGAAGATCTCGTTGGCACTGCTCACGCGGCCGACCTGACGGTTCTTGCGCAGCATGATGAACCACGACTGAACCATCATCGCCACCAGCACCAGGATGATCACCCAGGCGTCAATCGGCACGGCCTTGAGCAAAAAGCCCAGGCTGCCGAAACCGAAGCCCGACTGTTCTTCATCCACGCCATACGCCACCAGCTTGGATTCGGCGCCCTGGGCGCTCGCATCGGCCAGCAGCAACGCGGCCGGGCGCGACACTTTCGACAGGCGCAACTCATCCATGGCGCCAGCAAACGGCAGGTGCGTACTGCCCGCCTCCGGCACATCGGCACCGATCGCCGTCTGTGTAGTGAAGGCCGGCACGGCCACGGCCAGGTTCGCGGTTTCACGGCCATTGACGTACAGCGCGACTTTTTCGCCCTCGGCGGTGAACGCCAGGTGTTGCCACTGGCCCGGGTTCAACGGTTGGGTGGAGACCGCGCGCTGGCCGTCGATTTCCACAAACGGCGTGCCTTGGTTCAAGCCCAGCAACAGGCTGTGGGGGCCATCGCGACGGGCCAGGACGATTTGCTCGCCACTGGCTTGGTCCAGGCGCAGCCAGGCACTGAAGGTCAATGCACTGCCGGCGGCGTGTTGCAGGGATGGGCTGGCCGGCAGCATCAGCGGCTGGCCGCCAAACTGCAGGGCGCGGCCGATCACGCCATCGATGCTGGCGCCGGTGGCGTTCAGCGCGGTGTTGCTGTAGGCCGTGGTGTCCCGGGCCGGGGTGCCGTTGGCCCCGTCAAAATGGTAGACGCCGGTGTAGTTCGGATCGAAGGTCAGTTGGCCGTTGGCGATGGCCGGGGCTTTTTGATTGCCGTAGTACATCCAGATTTCCTGGCGCTGGCCGCCTTCGACCTTGGGCACGTCGACCCAGATCAGCGCCATGCCCATCAGCGGGTCGAAGCTTTCGACCTGGTGATTGAACACGGTCTTGTCATCGGCGCTGACAAAGCGCAAATCGCTGCCATCGTCCTTCACCCCATCAAAGGTGAAATTACCGGTGTGCAGGCGCACCAGCAGCGCAGTGCGGCCCAGGGCTTGATTGATGCCCGCGCCTTGGGCGGTAGTGTCCACGGTAATCTGTTTGCGGTAGTGCCAATCGTCCTGCCACCAGGCATGGGCGGTGGCCGGAAGCGCGAAGCCCAGGCAGATCAACAGGCTCAGAAATAGGCGTTGCATGGTGAAGTCTCCGGGAGAAAAGGTCAGAAAGTCGCCTGCACACTGAAGTGCAGTCGCGAGTCCTGTTTCTGGGTGTTCGGTCCATCGAGCAACGGGTAGCCCCAGTCCAGGCTGCCGGATAACCATTTGCTCAAACTGGCGCGGGTGCCGAGGCCGACACTGGCCAGGCTGTATTCGTCTTCTTGCTCGGCCAACGGCTTTTGCAGGCGCAGGCGCGCGCCTTCGGCGAACGCGTAGAAGCGCCATTCCTGCACGTAGCTGCCAAGAAACTTGGCCAATGAGGGCGTGCGCATTTCCTGGGAGAACAGGAGGCCCTCGTCCCCCGTGCGCTCTGCCGCCAGGTAGCCGCGCACCGAAGTGGCGCCACCGGCGGAATATTGCTCGTTGGACACCAGCGGCCCGGAGGCCAGTTGGAAACCGCCCTTGGTTGCCGATTGCCAATCACTGGCGAAGGTGTAGGTGTACGTCGTGTCGCCTTTAAGCACCGCAAAACTCGGGCTGGCCTTGTAGCGCTTGTATTCGAATTCCTGGGCATCGCTGCCGTAGCCGAAGAACGCACGGGTGCCGACCACCAGGTTCAGGCCCAGGCTGAGGGCCGATTGCTCGCTGTAGCGATAGCCGTTATAGCCGAAGGTGAACGGCGCATATTTGAGCGGCACCTTGTCGGCATTGCTGCCCAATTTGAGCTGCTCGTCGAAGTCCTTGAAGTCCACGCCGAAGGAGAACGAATTGGCCCAGTTATCACTGGCCGGCAGGTTGTAGATCGCCGACACACCGTAGGAATGGCCTTTGCCCAAGACATTGCTGCCGCCGATGGTGGCGATGTTGCTGTCGGACTGGTAGCCGGAGAACTGCAAGGTCCAGCGCTCATCCAGCGGCGCGCTGTAGGAACCCGACCAGACCTTGGCATTGCTGCTGTCCTGGGGCGCGGTGAAGTAGGTCAGCGAGATGCTGTGGCCCAGTTGCCAGAGGTTGTCGTAGCCCAGGGTCGCCACCGTGCGCAGCTTCTCGGTGTCGGCGCTGTAGTCGTTGTTCAGGCCGATGCTGGCGTGCCAGGGGTTCTGGTCTTCCACTTGCAGGTCCACGTCCATGGTGCCTGGCCGCGCGCCTTCGCGTACCAGCGGCGTGACCTGGCGCCCGACGCCCCGGTTAAGCCCGGCGAGCTGGGTTTGCACACTGGCAAAATCCGGCACCGCGCCTTCCTTGAGCGCCGGCACGTCTTCGCGAATTTCCACCGGCGAATAGTGTTTGGCGCCGACCACGCGCACGCGGCCGACCTTGGTTTCGCTGACTTGCAGGTAGACGATGCCGTCATCGACCTTCTGCTCCGGCAGCTCCACAAACACCGACTGATAGCCACGCGCCTGGTAGATCTTTTGCAGCGCATCGCGAGCGCCTTCGATATCACCGAGGGTCTTTTGCGGGCCCAGGAACGGGTACACCGCTTCCTCGATGGCCGCCGCATCCAGCACGGTATTGCCGCGCACGAAATATTCGTTGACGTCGACCCGCCGCGCTGCGCCCTCCTCCTCGGCCAGCGCGGGTTGGGCCAAGGCCCCCAGCGTCAGGCACAGCGCCAGCGTTGACTTGAACAGATGCTCCACACTGCCCCCTGGTTGTCTAAAAAAGTTGCGCGCCTTCACCGATTGCACGGCGTTCGGCCTGCTCAATTGCTGGTGGTCGAAAGATGGCTGTGCCGGGCCAGCCAGGTGTGCAACAAGGCGAAGTTCAGTGAGAACTCCGGCATGTGCAGCAAGGCGCCACAAAACACTTCACCGATGATTTTCTGGATCAATTGCACCGCCTGCGGGTTGTTCAGCAGGCTGGCGATGTCACGCTGCAGGGCGTGCAGGCTCCACACCTTCTGGGTCAGGTCGAGGCCGACAAACCAGCGAAACAGCAGGTTGTAATTGAGCTGCTCGTGCAGTTGCTGTTCGCTGGGCACCGAATACAGCAGTTGCAGCAACAGGATGTGCACCACGGTGTGCGGCGCGATCAACATGCCCGGCTCGGGCTGGAGCCAGTCGCGGTACTGTTCGAGCACGTCGTCGATCTGCGGGCGCAACAACACCAGCGAGTGGCCCGCCGGAATGTAGCTGGAGACTTCCTTCAAGGCGCCTTGCCAATCGTCCTGGGAGACGATCCACACCCACGGCGCGCCGTAGCGGTATACCGAAACCGGCTTCTTGCGCGCGGCTTCGACGATCTTCGACAGGCGCTGATCGAGCTCCTGCATGCCGACTTTCGAATAACGTTCCATAGTTCCCATTGCCCCACTCCTGGCGTCCTGCTGACGGCTTTGGAGGCGACTTTTGATCGCCTGCAGCGCGTTACATAGGCAAGACGGGAGTGGGTGGGGGCTACCGAACTTTTGTCATGAAAGCTTCATTTGGGATTGGTTCGGGGGCAATTTTTGCTGAGAGATTGTAGGGGTGTATATCCGTTATTCAGGTAACGGCGGCTATTGGTTGCGCTCTAACAGCGGGTCACTTTTGCAAGGACCGGAATGCCGGCCAAGTCAAAAGTAACCAAAAGGTCCTCGCCCCAACACTCGGTGCCTCGCTATGGCTCGGCATGCCCGCAATCCGCCAGTGATTTGGGGGGCGATTTCAGATCAAGATCAAAAGCGCAGATCAAAAGACCGCTGACTTCGTCAGCGAAAAGGATGTAAGAGCAACAGCAACAGCAGAGCCACACTCGATCAAAGGTGGGAGCTGGCTTGCCTGCGATGGCATCAACTCTGTGAACCTGATGTACCGAGGTGTCTGCATCGCAGGCAAGCCAGCTCCCACAGAAAAGCAGTTCTTCAGTGTATTCAGATTGGTTACTTTTGGCTGGGCCGGCATTCCGGGCGTTTGCCAAAAGTGACCCGCTGTAAGAGCGGAACCATAGGTCGCCATCACCCAAATAACGGATATACACGCAAAAAAAAGGGGCAATCACCGATCGCCCCAAACCTTACAACGAGAGGTCCCGCAAAAACCCTTACAAACTAATCTGCCTACGCTCCTCGTCAGTCAACCGCGCCCGCGCCTGTTCACTCAACGGCCCCGCGCCCAACACCTGCACCGGACTGCCGGGGTTATACCCCGAGGTCTTTTGCTGGCCCGCAGGCTGCGGTTCACGCTCCACCGGCTCAGCGCCAAAACCCAACACCTCCACCGTCACGATCGAAGCCCTGCCCTGCTTCGCCGCCGCCTGCTGACTGCGCGCCGCGTCCTCCGCCGCCTGGGACGCCGCCGACCCCGCCGCACTCGCCGAGGTCATCGCCCCAGTGT
>NZ_WKDB01000129.1:0-5394 GCF_021606215.1 Pseudomonas sp. PA-5-4B
CCGAGTGTTGGGGCGAAGACTTTTTGGTTACTTTTGTCTGGGCCGGCATTCCGGTCTTTACAAAAGTGACCCGCTGTAAGAGCGGAACCAATAGAAGCCGTTACCGCAGCAACGGATATGTACACCACCAACAACCCGCCATCGCAGGCAAGCCAGCTCCCACATTTTTTGATCACTTGCACTCAAGACCTGGCGTGCAACGCCAACTGCACTGCACCATCAACACTCAAGGCACTCAGCAAAACCTGTGGCGCAACGGCTTCGGGCAAGGCTTGCAGTACTTCCATCGCCGCATGCCGCACCCGCGCCAGTACCAGCCGCTTGCCCTCCCCGTGCACCTGCGCAAAAAACGCCGCCAGCGCCTCGATACTGGTGCCGTCAAGGTCGGGCGATTCTTCCAGGCTCAACACCACCGCCTCGACCGGCGACTGACGCATCAAGCGCAACGCCGCGCCCAGGATGCGTTCGGCATTGGCGAAAAACAGCGCCTCACTGGGCCGCACAATCAGCAAGCCAGGCACCTGCACCGCATCCGCATGGTGTTGTCGGTCAACAAAGTCATGACTGTCGCCCAGGCGCCCCAGCACTTGAATATCCGCCGAAGACATCTGGCGCAGCATCAACACTACGCTGATCGCCACCGCCACCAGCAAGCCATCCAGCACGCCCAGCACAAGCACTGCCGCCACCGCACAGATCACCAGCAACCGGTCGCGGCGCCACAGGAAGTAACGGCCCAGGGGTTGCAGGCTCAAACCACGGCCCAGCGCGTAGATGACGATGGCTGCCAGCACCGGCTCCGGCGTTAACGCCACATACGGCAGCACCGTCAACACGATCACCAGCACCACCAGCGCCGCAACGATGCCCGCCAGGCGCGAACCGGCGCCGGCAGCCTCATTCGCCGACGTGGCCGAATAGCCCGCACCGGCGGGCATGCCGTGGAACAACCCGGACACCAGATTCGCCGCGCCCAGCGCCAACAGATCGCGATTGGATGACACCCGGTCGCCATGTTTAAGTGCGAACGAACTGATAGAGCCGTAGGACTCCGCATACAGGATCATGACCAAGGCAAAGGCCAACTCGCCCAGGCGCAACCAATCCGCGAACGGCAGCACGGGAAAGTGCCCCAGCTCCAGGCGCAGATCAATCATGCCGATCAAGGCCACGCCATGGGCCTGCAAGCCCAGGTACTGCCCGGCAACAATCCCCAGGACCACCACCAGCAAGCCGCCCGGCAGGCGCGGGATTCGCGCGCACAGCCATAACACCGCCAATGCTGCCGCTGCGACCAGCGCCGCCGGCCAATTCCAGTGCGCTAATTGCTCCAGTAACTGCGGCAGAAAGCGGATCAGGTTGTTATCGGTCAGGTGTACGCCCACCACACTGGCCAGTTGCTTGAGGATGATGGTCAGCGCCAGGCCGAAGGCAAAACCGCGCAACACCGGCTTGGCGATAAACGACGTCACACCGCCCAGCTTGAACAAACCGGCCAACACAAACAGCACGCCGGTGATCAGCACCAGCCCGAAGGCCAGGGACAGCCTCAGCGCCGGATCATCCCCGGCCAGGCTGGCGGTAGCAGCCGCCAATACCGCCGCAGAAGAGGACGTGGCCGAGACAATTGCAAAACGGCTGGTGCCCAACAGGCCGTAGCACACCAGCCCGGCAAACAAGGCGATCACACCGGCCTGCGGCGGCAACGCAGCGATGCTGGAATACGCCACAGCCTCCGGCAGCAGTAACCCGGCGATGGACAACCCGGCCAGGATGTCCTGGGTACGATTGGGGGGTACGGCAACGGGCGTAACGGTTTCAGTTTTCAATCGGCCCAACCCATCCTGGCAAATAACGAGCTTCCTGGCTGCGCGCCAGAGTCATGGCCTTGCCCAACAATTTGGCATTTGGCTGGCTGACAACATCGCTGCCGATACGGCTGCGAAAGAAGTCCGCCCACAAAAACTCGCTGAACGGCGTTGCGTCCTTGGCGTAACCACCGGCGGTACGCAGCAGGCCGGCAAGGCTGCGGTAAGGGTCGTCCTGCAGGTCGGTAATCTTGCGGGGAATGGCCTCATAGGTACGCCGCAAACCGCGCGCGTCGTAGGGGTGGACCCATTGATTGAATGCCATGACATTCCAGAAGGTGCTGCGCTCCACGAAAGACAGGTCCTTTAGCATCAGCAGCGACACACTCTTGACCTCTTCCAGAATCAAAGCCATACCGAAGTGGTGATGGTCGGTGATGTAGTAGCGCTCGTCCGGCCCCAGCACACAAGGGAACCAGTGCTTGTCGAGGGCGGCGGCGCGCTCCTTGCGCTTGAGTTTGGTCCAGGCGTCGCGCTTGGCAGCGACTTCCGCCATGCCGACCGTCAATTGTGTAGGGTGCAGTTTTTCCAGCTTGCCTGTGACCAATTGCGGGCGGGGCCGAGCCATGGGTATCTCCAAAGGGAACCAACACGTCGACAGCTTAGCCCTCATTGGCATGGGGATTTTTTCGGACACAAAAAAAAGCCGATTCACGCAGTGCGCGAATCGGCTTTGCTACCCGGCGTCTGTCATCAGGACAACAGCGAGTAAACCAACGCAGTAATCGCGACCAGGCCCACCGCGGTGACAAACACATTGGATGCTTGCCCACGGTACTTGGCCATGGCCGGCACCTTGCGGATCGCGTACATCGGCATCAGGAACAGGATCGACGCGATGATCGGGCCGCCCAGGGTTTCGATCATGCCGAGAATGCTCGGGTTGAGCGTGGCGACCAGCCAGCACACTACCAGCATGAACGCGGCGGTCATGCGGTCCAGGGACTTGGCAGCCGGACGACGCCCGGTTTTCAATACCAACCCCTTAAGGCCCTCACTGGCACCGATGTAGTGGCCCAGGAACGACTTGGCAATCGCCACGAATGCAATCAACGGTGCGGCGAAGGCGATGGTCGGGTTGTCGAAGTGGTTGGCCAGGTACGACAGGATCGACAGGTTCTGCGCTTTTGCTTCGGCCAGCTGTGCCGGCGACAGCGTCAGCACGCAGCTGAACACGAAGAACAGCACCATTACCACCATCAACAGGTGCGCGCGGCACAGGATCTGCGAGCTGCGCTCATCGGCATTGGCGCCGTACTGGCGCTTCTGATCAACCGCGAAGGCCGAGATGATCGGCGAATGGTTGAACGAGAACACCATCACCGGAATCGCCAGCCACAAGGTATTGAGCAGCGCAGACGGCGCCGGGACTTCGTTGGCAGTGCTGAGGATGCCACCGGTCCAGTGCGGAACCAGGTACACCGCCAGGAACAGCAAGGCGACGATAAACGGATACACCATCAGGCTCATGGCCTTGACGATCACTTGCTCGCCGCAACGCACCACGGCCAGCAAGCCGAGGATCAGCACAAAGGCCAGGATCGCCCGTGGCGGCGGCATGATGTGCAGTTGGTGTTCCATGAAGCTGCTGACGGTGTTGGTCAGGGCCACACTGTAGATCAGCAGGATCGGGAAGATGGCGAAGAAGTACAGCAAGGTGATCAGTGCACCGGCCTTAAGGCCGAAATGCTCTTCAACCACGTCGGTGATGTCAGAGCCGGCACGGCCGGACAGCACGAAGCGCGTCAGGCCACGGTGAGCGAAGAACGTCATCGGGAACGCCAGCAATGCCAGGATCACCAGGGGCCAGAAGCCGCCCAGGCCGGCGTTGATCGGCAAAAACAAAGTACCGGCGCCAATAGCGGTGCCGAACAGGCCGAGCATCCAGGTGGTGTCCTGGCGGCTCCAGCTTGTGAGGGTTGCAGGTGTCGTTGCATAGCGTTGGTCGACGCTATTGGCCTGATCATTCATCCGGTCGGATCTCCGCATTTACACGGCCGGGGCGAGTCAGAAAAACCTGACAGGCAGCGCCTCGACCATAGAAGGGGCCGGATTGTCCGGGATTCTCTCGAATAAGCAAAGACTTAGCTGAGGAATGGTTGAGCGGCGCAGCAATTCAAGGAGGGTGGCGGACGGCAGCTTTCGTGGGCTGCGAAAGGTTATGGCGTTGCCAAAAATCCGTCAAAAGAAGCAACTTCCAAGAAGTATCCGACATTTAAAGCAGACACAGCCTACATCTAAATAATATTTCCACTGAAATAGATCATTAACTATTACAAGACCATACATAACCATTGAGCCGCCGCCAGAGCACACACTAAGATCGCCGCGTCCCTCGCACAAACATTATGCCGCGCTCTTAGCCAGCAGCCTCAGGAATTCAAGAATGAAAACACTCAGTATTGTATTAACTGGTCTGTGTCTTATCGGCCTATTTAAATCCAGCGAAAGTTACGCAACGCCAACCGCGCCTGAACGGGATATCCAGGCGCTGGCCTCTTCCCCACAATGGTTGACCACCAAAGTCTATATCGAGGGTGCCCCGGATAAGGATGTCAAGGCCAACTACCCCGGTGTGGTGGGCATTTCAATGTGGGACCCACAGCGCAACCGTTATGAGTTCTTCTATGCTGACACCGGGCTTTCAAAATACGCCGATGGCGGTGGCGGCTACTTCCTCGTCACAGGCGACCAAAATACCCATATTCTGGTGCCCGATGTGGGACCGATCAAAACCGTGGTCAGGCGACTGGAAAAACTGGATAAGAACGAGTTCACCTACTCGCGCGAAGTACCTCGCGACATGATTGCCAACAACCCTCCTGTTCGAATCTATGTCGTCCATGCGCCTTATATCGGCCCGATAAAAACTGCGCTGTCGAACTAGTCAGCCCTCACGCCTGACGATACGCCGCTTGAATTAATAGACTGCAAGGTGCCCAAGATGAAGCCATGTAACGCCCTCACATCATTGTTAATACCTGTGCTGTTGACTGTTGCTCTGTTGCCCGCAGCAGCCACTGCCAACACCGCCGCTCCCTCCAGCGTAAGCACTGTGGCGGCCACAGCTGATAACGCCGTCATGTTAACGGTGTTTCTCAAACATGATCAGTCGCGGCCCTTGAGCGAGTTGAAGACACAATTGGCGAAGCAAGCCTTTCACAAGGTATTTCCTCCTGCCGGGGTTGAAGTGGTCAGTTGGAATGTCACCATGGGCATCGGACAGATCGTCGTGCTACGCCTGCCGGCTTCGCGCCTGGTAGAGGTCAATCTGGCGATAGAGCGCACTGCCTGGGGCGCCTACACAACGGAATTCTATCCTACCTACGATTTCAGGCCGATCGCGCAAGCAGAGCAAATCCAGGCGCAGCAGGCGGATTCTGCCCAATAATGGCAGTGTGGCGGCAGCCCTTTGAGGAAGCTATGGCAGCGCCGTTGACAACCACGCGCCCGCCCCAGCATGATCGAGCCATGAATCTCATTCAGCGCCGCCTCACCCGCACCACCACCACGACCGCTTATGGCG
>NZ_WKDB01000013.1:0-104407 GCF_021606215.1 Pseudomonas sp. PA-5-4B
CAACCTGACCGACAAGCGCTACGCGCAGTGCAGTTTCTCCACCTGTCTCTACGGTGACGAGCGCACCCTGCTGACCTCGGTGAACTTCAACTGGTGATCTGCCGCTCCGCGCGCCGAGCAAGCACCTTGCTGCGGCGCGCGGCCTTACCTTCCTAACGGAAAGAGGCAGCGTGCGGAACAAGGATCGACAGGCATATGGAACAGCAGCCCAAGGGTACTACCTGGGCTACGCTGAGTGCCCAAATGAGCGCCTTTTTCATAGGTGTATCTAAAAGTATTACCGTTTTCGCTGGGCTAGGATCGAATGGTTCGATTCCTGTCTCGTTCCCCTCCCGGATTGTCTTCACGCCAGTGAAGACGCCATCATTATTCGCCATGATGCCTAAACGGCCGAAGTGTCCTACTGCTTGGTTACAAAAACTCGGACATCTGCTGTCAAACCCGCGTCCGCAAGAGCGAAGTTGGCATTGCCACCTCGCTTGATTGTCAATGCATTTGTGTCAAGATCGATTTCTTCGTCGTAGCGACCAGGTTTTGCATCCGGGCGTGAGAGTCATAGCAAACCGACCCCGCCCCTCTGCCTCAAGCGCTAAGGATATGGCTCTGCCAATATCAGAGCTTGACCCTGGCTGGGTGCACCTGATTGGCTCCTTCTGGCCGGTAGCGGTCAGTCGCGACCGACTGCTATCGGCCAAGAAGCAGTCACTGTCCAAGCACTTTCAATAGATCGTTCCTGTCGCTGGGTCTAATCCAGGCCTCGTGAACGTACTACTTGAGCAATTCGATGGTGCTCAGGTTGAATTTGCCGCTGGAGCCCGCTATTTGACCCAAACATTGGTGGAACAAGATCGAGGGCGCGAGGACCTCGGAACGGGTTGCCCGTCGCCAAGAAAATTTGCCTCTCCCCTCAGGAGGGGCCAGGCCCCGGGCGTAAGGAATGGCTAGACGTTATTGAGCAGGTTGGTCATAGTATTTTCCGATTAGGCCAAAGCCTCATCTTCCATCCGAGGGGCTACGAGACAACATGTCTAGCATCGCAATCTCCGATCTAACAGTGCCTTGGGACGTCGACAGCGTCTCGCGACCCGTTGTGGCATTAAGTGCCACATCGGTAACAAAGGATTGGGAAAATGCGAGGCATCAGCACCGCAAGGCGCAGTTGATCTACTCCCTACGCGGCATCCTCAACTGTGAAATTGAAGACGGTGTCTGGATCGTGCCGCCGCAGTGCGCCATATGGATACCGGGAGACTTGCCGCACGCAGCGCGGGGGGCGGGTGAAACGGAATGCTATTGCCTGTTCGTTGAGCCAGACGCAGCACCGGACCTCCCGAAAACCTGTTGCACGATTTCGGTGTCGCCATTGCTACGCGAGTTGCTACTGAAGGTGGCCGGGTTTCCTGAGTTATACGCGCAGGGGGGACGAGAAGACCGGTTGATTGCCGCGTTGCTCGATGAGTTGGTGGCGGCACCGGTGGAAGACTTGCATCTGCCCATGCCGCGTGATTCCCGATTGCGCCGCCTCGTGGAAATGATGCTGGCCGACCCCACGGACAAAACTTCGAAGGCCGATTGGGCTACTCGAATTGGCATGAGCGAGCGAAGCATGAGCCGTCTTTTGCTGCATGAAATTGGAATGAGCTTTGGGGGCTGGCGTCGACAGCTGCATGTGATCCTTGCACTTCAACGTTTGACCAAGGGCGAAAGCGTGCAAGCGGTGGCATTAGAGTTGGGGTACGAAAATGCCAGCGGTTTCATAACCATGTTCCGCAAGGCCGTGGGCAAACCTCCGGCACGATACCTATCGGATCGCATCAGCGGCGCAGCGCTCGCTTCCGTGCCTGGCATCATGCTTCCCAATGAAATTACCCCCTGATGCATCAGACTATCTTGGTTCTGGACCACCGGCCGCCCACCGGCGCCTGTTGTCCTTCCTTGCGAAGTAGCCGACATTTCGCAACGTCGTGGTGATGCTAAAGGCTGGCTCCTCGTCGAGAGCAAAGCCTTTCTCGGATACCAGCGATTGCAAGTGTTCGGGCACCGCCAAGTCTTCAACTAAAACCATCCGAGCGCCTACATGACATCGCAATTGGCCTAACTGAATAGCAATCTGGCCTAGTTTCGCCATCACTCCCAGCTGTCTCTATTGTTAAATGCAACATCCAAATACAAATGAGTATTGTTGATGTTCATCATCGCAACTTTTGGGAAGTTCCGTTGGCCACTTGATATGCGTGCACAGCCCACTGGCTATCCTCATCTGGATGGGCCGTACAAGAGCGAAATCAGGAGCGCGCCCCGCACCGTGCTGGGCTCGGCAGTCGCGGCGGCAGTTCTCATTAGTGCGCAGGGCGCATTCGCGGCCGAGCCGGGGCAGATTCAAACCAAGGCCGGTGGAAAGCCTCAAGAGGAGATAGCCTTGCCCGCCATCACCGTAACGGGCCCTATGGATACGGCGACCACCGAAGGTACTGGTTCCTACACTACGGGCCAGACGTCGGTGGCGACGCACCTGCCGCTGTCGCTGCGGGAAACACCGCAGTCGCTGACGGTGATCACCCGCCAACGCATGGACGACCAGCAATTGAACTCGGTGCAGGGCGTGCTGGATAACACCACGGGCGTCTCGTCGTACCAATCCGACAGCGAGCGGACGAGTTTCTATTCGCGTGGTTTCTTGATCAACAACGTTCAGTACGACGGCATACCCACCGTCGTCGGCGACATTGTCAACGGGAGCGGCATCGGCTCCCTCGATACCGCGTTCTATGATCGTGTAGAGGTCGTGCGCGGCGCCTCCGGCTTGCTGACCGGCACCGGCAATCCCTCGGCCGCCGTCAACCTGGTGCGTAAACGACCGACCCGCGAATTCTCTGCGTCCGCCTCGCTCGGTGCGGGGAGCTGGGATACCCACCGGGAAATGGCCGACGTATCGACTCCGTTAACCGAGGACGGCCGTATCCGCGCGCGCATGGTCGGGACATCCCAAGAAGGAAACTCGTACATTGATGGCTACAAGCCCCAGAGGCAGGCGTTCTACGGCATCATCGAGGCAGATCTGACACCAGACACGACGGTGAGTCTGGGCTATGACTACCAGGACAGCACGCCGAAGGGCTCCACCTGGGGGGGGTTACCACTATGGTTCAGCGACGGCACGCAGGCGGAGTATTCACGCTCCAAGAACTACGCACAGAACTGGAGCCATTGGGACAACACCCTTAAGACGGCGTTTGCCGAGATCGAGCACCGCTTCGACAACGGCTGGAACCTGCGGGCCGTCGCTAATCAATACCGCACGGAATTCGATGCCGAACTGCTCGGCCTGGTCGGCCGCCCTGATCGCGCCACGGGACTGGGCTCCTTTCCTAACGGGGCTTTTCCGGTGGCACTGGCGTCCGAAGGTCGCAGCCGTCAAAACACCTTCGACGTGATGGCGAGCGGCCCCTTCGAACTGCTTGGCCGCCAGCATGACTTGGTGGTGGGGGCGACGAGTTCGCGCCGCACCGCCAGCCAGGAAGATATCGCTCCGTTCTATGCAGGCTTTACGCCGGTCAATGTCTATGAACTGAGCCCAGCCTTTCCCCGCCCCAACTTCGATGCGATGGCTTCGATACCGACCCGCACCCTGATCAAACAGAGCGGTGTCTATAGCGCAGCCCGGTTCTCGCTGGCCGATCCTCTGAAACTCATTGTCGGCGGCCGCTTCAGCAACTACGAAATCGACGACGCCGTCGGCGCCTCGTCGTTGCACTACAAGAAGAGCAGTGAATTCACCCCGTATGCCGGCTTGATCTACGACATCGACAAGACCTATTCGGCCTACGTGAGTTACACGGGCATATTCAACCCGCAAACCGACTATCGCGACAGCAAGGGCAACGTGCTCACGCCGACAAAGGGAAAAACCAAGGAAATCGGCCTCAAAGGCGCTTACATGGACGGGCGTCTGAATGCGTCGGTGGCCTTGTTCCAGACCGAGTTGGACAACGCTGCACAGATGGTCGCAGGAACCCGTACGCCAAGTGGTGCCCAAGCCTATACGGGCTCGGATGGGACGAAGTCGCGCGGGATCGAGTTGGACTTGCAGGGCGAGCTGGCGCGTGGCTGGAACATCTATTCAGGCATCGCCCATTTCACGGCACAAGATGGCGATGGCGTCCGCTTGAATTCGCAAATACCGCGCACCACTGCCCAGCTTTTCAGCACCTACCAGTTGCCTGGAGGGTGGAGCAAGTTGACGCTGGGCGGAGGCGTCAAATGGCAAAGCCGCTTCTACCAGGCGCCCAACACAGGCACCAGTTCGTTGGGTGGGGAACAAGGTTCTTATGCGCTGGTATCACTGTTGGGGCGCTACGCCGTCACGAAGCAGATCACCGCGGCGGTCAACGTCAACAATGTGCTCGACAAGAAGTACGCGTTGGAGAAGGGAGATTTTGACACTGTAGGTTATGGCGCACCACGCAACTTGATAGTGACGCTGGACTATAGGTATTGATTTCCCGGAGGCGAACATTTCACCCGTTGTAAATCGCAGACATACAACATCCGTTGATTATCGAGAAAGCTCTTATGCCCATTAAGCCTACCCTAAACCCCGCCCAAGACACGGCCATGAACAACGCAAACAAAGTGGCCTTGTTCTGGTTGACGACAGCCGTCGGTGCCGTACTTTTTGTCACCTTTCAGTTATTTTTTTACGTAAACGATTTTGTTAGAGCGCACGGAGCGACACCGGCGATTACGTTTGAGCCCGATGTACTGTGGATGTTTTCCGCGTTCTATGGTTCTTGGATCTTAACGGTGCTTATCGCACTGATAGGAACCCGTAAAGCTCAGTGGGGTGCCCTGGTTCTCGGCAGCCTGCTTGTCGCACTGAATACCCTCGGGGGAATCTCCGACGGATTGCGCGACGGTTGGCACGTTGCCTTTTCGGCAGTGTTCTTCATTACGTTGCCCGGCGTGTTCGCCATTGTGGCCACCTGGCGTTGCATTAAAAATAAAGGAAACGGCCATGTCGGTGAATAGTTCTGACTTCCCTTTGGTCTGGATGAATCTTAGTCAAGAACCCGGACACGATCATCAAAAGGACTTCGCCGAATTAGAGGCCAATTTGCAGCGCGGGGAGCCCTTCGTATTCTTGACCGATACCGTACCCACCGAAGACCATGAGCACTCGCCGGAAGAAAAAAAACGTACCGCGCTCTGGATGAAAAAGCACAAGGTTGAATTGCGAAAGTGGGTGCTGGCAATGATCATGATAGAACCCAACTCGGCAAAACGTCTTGGGTTCAAGGCATTTGCGGTCGTGTTTGCCAAGTTCTGGGGCTACCCTCTGCTTCTTGCTGCTTCACGTGAGCAGGCAATGGAGATGGCAAGAGAACTGCTCCCAAAGGATGGAAAGTCATCTCACTGATGGCCCATGCTGGCTCCGACCTCCATGAAACTCTGCCGCCGCGCACTGTCGCGGCGAGCTGCTGCCGGTTACTTGATCGCCGGCGTCCACCACACCAGCGAGAATCCTAGACCCACTGTCAGAACATGACGCAAAGCCATTAGATGCCGGCTACGCGCCGCCCACCCTTCTCAGTTCTCGAATTTCTTTATTTATAGAGCGATATTGGGGGGGCAGTGAATTGCTCCAGTTTTGTAGGGCCGTGACGACCGATTACTGGCCGAAAGCCGCCGGTCGCGAACGGCAGAAGTCGGCCGGAAGCGGCCATAAGCTCGCAGCCGCCACAGACTGAAAGCCGAAAAATCTGGGTATGTTTGTAATGCAAGGATACAGCGAGGCGGAAGCTTAGGCTTCCGCTTCTTCATCACCCTCCCTTTCTTTTGAGTTGGACGTCAATGAAATCGAGCTCCGCCATGATTGCAACAATCGTGAGCGTCTCAACCTTGGTGTTTTTGTTTGCTTTTGCATTGAGCCTTTTCACGCCCGCCATACCGACAATTATTCCGTTCAAATGCAGCTTTCGGGCCTTTAGGTAATCCGGCATTTGAGCGCTGTTCTGTGGTGTTTGGTTCATGGTTTGACCGATGGTAGGCCCGAAGTAACCGGCCATCGCCGGTTGCTTCGGGGTAGGTTTGGGTTAGGCTGCCAGTAGGTCAATCAGGCTGTGTTGGTGTGAGCGTTCCAGGAGTTCGCGCCAGGTCCAGCTTCCAAGGTGCTCGCCCTGTTCAGGGATATCCAGCTTCATCAGTGCAACAGGGTCACGGCTAATCAGGCTTCGTGCGGCCCACAGCTTGCCGCCGGTTTCGAGCAGCTCTTTCGCAGCCTCGTTCCATTTTTCTTCTAGCACTGTGTTCGCCAGATGTGCCGCTTGTTTCTCGATCTTGGCGCGTTGTTTTTGTGCCTCTGTGATATGCAGATCAATCGTCACCAGCTCCTGCTCCAGGGCGGTGATGAGCAGTTGTTGGCGGCGGTGATGCTCAGCCGCAGCCGTGAGGTTTTTTGCTGCCTTTTGAGCTTCTGCGTTAGCCGCTTTCTCGCCCTCTACATCGCCCCAGGCGACAGCCTGTGCATAAGCGGTGGCGGCGTCCGTTTCAGCTTGTCGAGCTTTTGCCATGTCTTCCTGATCGCTCTGGCGGACCTGCTGCAACCGGGTCTCGATGCTGCTGCGCTTTTCGTTGAGTTCCATCTCGTCGGCTTTCCAGTTCGCCATATCGCTGAGATATCCCGCAGCCAAGCTCTCACGGTTCGCCAATCTCTCAAGGCGATGAATCTTTTGATTCAGGTTGCTGATCTCCAGATTTCGCGAGTCGATGCGTCTTTTGTGATCGTTGATTTCATCTTGTACGGCTCGTTGACGGCCCTGCTGGATGACCTCTGGGCTTTCCAGTGCCTCTTCGAAGGGAGCCAGGTCACCCTGAATGCTCTCCACTTCGAGGGTCAGTTGGTCGCGGCGGTCTTTCAGTTCTTGGATAGTATTCATCTGTATTTTCTCTGGGTACTGCGGTTGATAGGGATGGTTGTCGAATGGCTGGCAAGGCCGGTCATGAGCCGGCGCTACCTCGATCAGCAGGCTCTCCGTCAGGCTGCCTTGGCCTCGCCTTCGTCCGTTCCTGGAACGGTCTTCACCACATAGCAGCGCTGGGGCCCTAACCCGGGCAGCCGGATCAAGCTGTAAGCCTTGCCGTCACTTCCCGGCTCAAGTACGCCTCGTTGCAGTAGTTCCTTGTTCACCGCACTGATGTTCATGCCCTTGAAGATTTCGGCCCTCCAGGCTTCAGGCAGAACGTAGTAGGTGTTGGTGGTGTGCAGGGCGTCGCCCATGCCGTGTTCCATCGTCTTGCGAAAGCCCAACCGATCAATCGTGCGTGGGCCGTGCTCATCGATCTTGGCGGCGGCAGATTCCCAGCGGGTAAAGCGGCTTTCACCAAAGCGCTCGATGACCTGTCTCAGTCTCGCCAAAATCGCATCGCCCTCGAAGTTTCCGGCGCCGCCACGCTCTGCAAGCCACGCATGCAGACACACCCGTGCGGCGGTCGTGGCCGTGCCATCGGGCCAGCCAGTGACGCCGAAGGCGGTGGCCAACTCTCCCGCTGCTGCGGCCAGACCGAAGCGAAGGGCTGCACGCTGGGCTTGACCACTGGCCGAGGCAGGCAGGTTTTGGGTGATGAACTGTTCTACCGTGCGACGAACGATCACTGCCCATCTGAGCATTTCTCCTGGCGCGCACAGTGCGTGTAGGAAGGCGGTGAGGGGTGTGCCGTAGTATTTGGCTACGCGGGCCTTGAGCGCATCAGAGAGGGCGGCAGCGTCCTCAAAACCATTCAGCACATCGAACATGCCGAGGCCTTTGCTGGCATCCGCTGGCACGGCGAGCATGCGCACCTCCATACCGGCTTTCAGCTCCTTGTTGGCATCCGCCATGTGCTGCGCCAATGTCTTCTCGCCGGTCGAGAGAAACAGCAAGCGCCACTCCTGCACCTGTCGGCCCGCTTGTCCTCGATCATTCGCCCGGGCCTTGCCAGTGCCATTGCCGA
Organism: Pseudomonas sp. PA-5-4B; assembly: GCF_021606215.1. NCBI lineage: Bacteria > Pseudomonadati > Pseudomonadota > Gammaproteobacteria > Pseudomonadales > Pseudomonadaceae > Pseudomonas > Pseudomonas sp. PA-5-4B. The sequence continues at coordinate 7,990 of NZ_WKDB01000013.1, forward strand.
GCATGTACACCGTCTCGCCAATGATGCGCGGGTCACACATACCGATTTCATCAAGCACCAGGAGGCCGTCTGAGTGTGCGGCGGCGATGGACTCCAGGGCGTTATCCGTGGAGCGCCACGAACGCACCAGGCGCGGCCCGCCATAGACCGAGGCAGCGACCTGCAAGTGAGTGGTCTTGCCGCCGGAGCTGTCGCCATAGAGGTGAAAGCCGCCCGACTCATGCCCAAGCAGGTTAAGCAGAGGCCCCGCAAAGGCCACAGAAACGACAAACGCCAAGCGGTGATTGCCAACGCACAGCGCGCCGATTTGCTGCTGCCACTGCTCCAGAGAACCCGCCTCGCTGATCGGTGGCAGCTGGGCACCGGCCTCATAAAAATGCAGGTGTTCGGCGTGCGAGCCGATTTGCTGTTCAGGCAAAAGGAAGGCGTTGTCGTGCCAGCCCAGGCGCGTCACCAAGCGTGCGCGCTGGGCGCTATCGAAGCCGCCGAGGTAACTCTGCAGGTCATTGCGTGCGTTACGTCCAGACCGGCTTCCCGCGAGGCGCAGGCCCATATCTACCAAGGGGCCGAGTACGTCTTTGCCGAAGTCGCCGGTCATAGTTCGTGCCGGAATGTTCCAGCGTTTTTTGGCGCCGTCCGGGTCGTGGAACTCAACCAACAAGCCCCAGTTGTGGCCCTTGTCGTCGCGAGTGCGAGCGATGATTTCCAGAGGCGAACACACGGGGCGCGCCTCGCCATCATCACCGGAATAAAACACCCCTTCAGGCGTCAGGCGAAAGCCGCCTGGCAATAGATCATTTTTCGATTTCGCGGGGCGTTTGGCGGGCGCCTTGCCCGCCTGTTCTCGGGGTTCAGTTGGCTCAGCGGCACTGCCGAAAAACTCACCGCTGCGCACCAGCTCGGCGACGTGCCCAGCGGTCCAGCCTTTGGCTAATGCGTCCGCTGCATCGTCGCCGTCAGACCATTTTCCACCTTTGATGAGTGTCGGCTTGCCGCCTTTGCTGCTTGGCTTGAGCTTGAATACGTCGAGCGAGATTCGTTGTACCGATGCGACGCCCAGCTCAATCAACTTGAGCTCGATGGCGTCCATGCAGGTCTTGCCGCTGGCATCGTTATCCGGCCATAGCACCACCGTGCGCCCTTTGAGTGGCGTCAGGTCGGCCTTGTGCCAAGAGTTGGAGCCGTTCAGCCAGCACGTGGCTACATGGTCGGGCATCAGTTCAGCGGCGGCATCAGCAGCCTTCTCGCCTTCACACAGTACCACAGGCGCATCGGCCCGCTGTGCCAGCTCATCCAGGCGCAGCAGTGGCCGAGGCTCCAGCAATCCTTGCCAGCGCCATTGCGTGGTTTGCCCATCGGAGCGCTTGCACCAGGTCAACGGTGCGAAAACCTTTCGCGGCTTGCCGTCTTCATCGGGACTCAGGTCGAAACGATACAGCGCCATGACCGGCTGGCCCTGAGCATCGCGATAGATCCAGACTTTGCACGGAACACCGTGTTGCCGGTGTTTGGTTGGACACTTGTTCATGGCCTCGGCCGGGATCGGTTGAATCGCGATCCACTCCGGCGTTGCGCTTTTGGCCGGTGCGCTTTTGGTGGTCGCGGAACCAGCGGAGACGTTGAGCAGATCCGCCAGTTTTTTGCAGGCTTCAACATCTGTGCCACCGCCGATATAGCGCACCAAATCGATCAGGTCTCCGCCCTTATCGCCGGTGGCAAAATCCGCCCAGGTGCCTTTGCTCAAATTGACCTTGAGTGAGCCTGCATGTTTGTCCGTGCGTGTCGGGTTTGGTGCGGTGTATTCCTTGCCGCCGTCGACGCGTTTGCCGTTCGGCAGCCAGTGAGTAAGGACGCGGTTGATGTTCTTCAGGGCAGCGATTTTTACGTCGGCAAAGCTAGGACGTTTTGAGTTGTTGCCAGTGCGCTGAGTCATGGTGTGGTCCTCGACTCAAGCAACGCTTCGTTCACGTCGTCGATTAGCGCCTTAGCCATCTCGCCGAGGTAGAACGCAGGCCAACTAAAACGCTCGCCCGCATCGCTGATGGCGGCATCGAGGATCAGTTGATTGGCGTGGTGCAGAATCTGGGAGACGGCTTCAAGTGCGTCTTCCAGCGGGATACCGGCATTCACCCGAAATAGGTTCTGGCCGTTACCGTTGGCAGGGGAAAACTCGGAGCGTCCAAGCGTGCTGTAGTGGTTCACAGAGCACCGCCTTTCTGGCCAATCGGCACAGAGGAGGCATCACCGTACATGGTGAGTGTTTTGATCAAGCCCAAGGTGCCACGCACGTCCCAAATAACGGACGACAGTACGCGGTTGGAAAGCAAGGGTTTATCGCCGTCTAAGTGATCTTCCAACAGCATAAGAACTGAATTGGCACGGTCGAGCGCACAGGTGATCGCGTCGATAGGCAGACCGGCTTCAGCGTCCTGGCTGACGCAGAGCAGATCCTCGGGAAGTGAGAAGCCTGGGAGCATGCTCATTGGGCACCCCCTGCGGCTTCCAGGGCGCGAGCCTTGGACATATGGGCGTTGTAACGGGAAAGGCGTGTAGCGAGGCTGGAGTTGGCGTGTAAAGCGGCGAGAGCCATTGCTCGATGAGCGGCGGCGCGAATTTTGGACGGATTGAGGGCAGGCATAGGTGACACTCCAAGTTTGAAGATGGAGCTGCCACTGATCGTCGCCAAACGAATTAGGGTGGCAGCTGTGCGCAGGTTGGCGAACCGGGAACTTGGAACCCGGCAGACCCGAAGGTCTCCCACGCACAGCTGCCATAACACGAAACGGCACGCACAAAAAAAGCGCCTGCTGTCGGATGGGGCGCCTGTGCGCCAAGTAACTCGGGTCGCCAAACCCGGTCGCTGAATTTGCAGCGACGAGCAGAGGGTAACGTCCGTTTTTTGAAAGTGCAACTGTGCATATGGCTTGCGGATTTTTTCGATGCGGCATAAATTGATCAGGCATGTAGATTTACCTCAACGCCTCCGGTTGCCGCCGGGGGCGTTTTCGTTTCAGGCATTTGCTTCCCAGCGCAGGGAGAGCAGTGGGAGGAAGTCGCCGTCGAGGCAAGATCGTGCATCTTCGTAGGCGTCGATTTGTTGCCCTTCATCTACGATCACTGCACGCGGGGCTTCGTTGGGTACTGACAGTGCGCACCAGGTGCCGTCAGCCCATCGCATGACTAGAACTACTCGATTCAGGCGTTTTTGTTGCGTTCTGTGACGCTCAAAACGTTGCATCCACCGCGACGAGAAACCGACTTTTCTGAGTACAGAGAAGGGCTGCAAAATGGCCTTGTTAGCGACACGATTCGTCATGCCGCCACCCGGTCGCGGGCCGCGATACGCGCCCGTGTCCAATTCAAAATTTCGGCTAATACCCAAGCGACCGGAGCCCCACGCGCATTGCTGTCGGTGAGCTTCACCGCTTGCGGAAAGCCGCTCTCTGGCTGGCTCATAAGTTTGTAAACCGTTGCGCGGCCGATACCTGTCAGGGCTATGACTTGATTGATGCGTATCAGCGTGGCGGCCGGATCGAACTGTCCCAGTTCCGTATGAGGCGCGCTGATCAGCAAGCATGCGGATCCGCTAGGGGCCTTTTGGTGACTTTCTCGTGGAGTGGAGGGGGCAAGCCCCACAACTTTTGCAGATTGCTTTGGGGCGCTCATCAGGTCCTGTCTCCAGCGGTTTTTGCAGGTGAGCGCAGTTGGGTTTCAAGCCACGCGACCACGTCTTGGGAGCGATAACGAACCCGAGACCCGGTTTTGATATAGGGAAGTGAGTTGCTGCGAGAACTTCGCCAGGCGGCAAGCGTTCGGCTGGACAGACCTAGTGCATTCGCTACTTGGTCGGTAGTGAGCAAACAAGCAGGGGTGAGAGAGGTGTTGGAGTGGTGTGAAGTGTCGTGAGGCTGCATAGCGCGTTTCCTGTCGTAGTTCGTACAGGCCCCAGCTATGTAAACGATTTTCTATTTTTTAAAAGTTTTATTTTTATAGTTTTCGACGCGGTTTTTGTGGATAAGGCAATTTAATTGAGCAAGATCGCAGCAAATTTTCAGTTTTTTCCGTGGCTGTCCTACCTTGCCCTACTGGTTTTCTATACAGTTAAAAATCGGAAAGTGAGAAATGAAACCCAGTGAAGTCCCGACGAACGGTAGTCCCCTGAGCCCCTTCTGGTAGTCCGATAACAGCGGCCCTTCCTCAGCGTGGGGCGACCAATAAGAGATGGCCGCCAGAGGTTTTGGGCGCCTTAGGCGTAACACGCTTTTGACGCGTAACACATGGTGTAGGGATCTCTTTTAATACGTGTTACGCAATAAATATTCAATAAAATCAATTTGTTGGTCGGATGCGTAACGTGCGTAACACCAGTAACACCGATTTTTGATGGGTGTGGGGTTGGCGTATTCAGCCCGCCTTTCCAAACTGTCCCTGAATAATGTTGCCATCTACTAGCTCATCCAGATGATCTGCATACCACTGCATCATCACTCTGCGCTGAGGCAGGTAAACCGCTTTGTTGTACACCCCTGCTATTCCTTCCTTTGCGTGAGAGAGCTGTGCCTCAATGTGATTCTCATCGAAACCCTGCTCATTGAGTATGGTGCTCGCGATGTGACGAAAGCCGTGGCCTGTTTGCCGACCGGCATATCCCAGTCTGCGGAGCGCCATTAGAAAGACGGTGTTGCTACGGGGGATTGTCCTGTCTTTCCTGCCTGGAAATAGGAGAGGGTACGCACCTGTAAGTGTTCGTAACTCAGTGAGCGCTTCAATTGCCTGCCGAGAGAGAGGCACCACATGTTCGCGACGACGTTTCATACGCTCGGCTGGGATCGTCCATAGCTTTTTGGAGAGATCGATTTCTGACCAGCGTGCTTCTCGGATTTCGCTCGGGCGCGATGCTAATAAGGAAAGCAAGCGAAGCCCTATACGAACGTCCTTTGCGTGAGGGTAGGAGTTGATCGCTCGAAGTAGCGCAGGCAGTTCTTCAATCGAAACGTGTGCATAGTTTTCAGCGCTACGTGATTGCAGGAATTTGCTGAGACCTTCAAGGGGGTTGTGGACGGCTCGTCCTGTTACGCGGGCCAGGTCATAGATCTCTTTGCAAAAGGCACGAACTCGACCCATTTGTTCAATGATCCCCTTCTGCTCCATGCCGCGTAGAAACTCCATCCATTCCAGGGGCAATATTTCTGTGTACACGCGTTTTCCGAAGACGGGGAACACATGAAGCTCAAGTGCGCCAAGTACCCGTCGAGACGTACCTGATTCCCAGCTTGTGCGTCTGGCCTCAAACCACTCGCGCCCTAACGCTTCAAAGGTGTTGTTGGCAGCAACCTGGTCTGCAACCTTCCGAGCCTGCTTGCTCACCAACGGATTTTTGCCCGTCGATGCGTCTTCACGCAGTTGAGCTGCTTTCTGCCTCGCCAATGAGCCACTGATTTCCGGGTAGCCGCCGAGACCCAGCCAAGACCATTTTCCGTCTGGCTTTTTGTAGCGCAGCTCCCATGATTTCTGCCCGTTAGGTTTCACCCGGAAGTACAGGCCATTCCCGTCCTGCTCCCGATACGTTGTTTGCTCAGGCTCCAGGCCTGCAAGCGTGGTGTCTGCTAAGGGGCGGCGTTTGATTTCAGTGCGCTTCACTTCCTGTATGCCTCCAGTTATAGGAATCTCAAAGCATACACGTGGGCATACACGGCGGGAAGTTATAGGGGTAGACAGGGACGGATAGCCAGAAACAAGAAAGCCCGCACAGGGCGGGCTTCTTGGGGTGTTTCGTAGACTGTCTGAGACAGCCCGATACTGCTATATGGTGCACCCGGCGGGATTCGAACCCACGACCCCTGCCTTCGGAGGGCAGTACTCTATCCAGCTGAGCTACGGATGCTTGTGCGGGCGACATCATACCCATGTCGCCCTGATGCGTCCATTCCAGCGTTTTCGCCGGTAACTGTCGGCCGTTTCCCACCAAAAATGGCTAATCGCCACTCTCATTCACAACTCCCCGCGCCGCACGTCCCTTTGTTTGCTTTGCTCTTGTGGCTTTAAGCCGCTTCCAAGCCGCAATTCCCCAGGTGAACGCATGCATTCCAAAGGAACCGTGATGCTCGATCTCCCGTTGAGACAAACCCTGTTGGCCCGCTCCGATTTGTTTCGAGGTATGCCGGAGCACCTCTTGCGCTACGTTGCCACCCATATGGTGGAGCGCCTGCTGGATGATCGTGAACTGCTGTATTTCAAGGACGACAGCCTCGAATTTATTGCTTTGGTGGTTGAGGGCCGGATTTATTCGGTGGTGCATGGGCCGGACGGCCGGGAGCAGATTATCGGCAGTACCGGGGCCGGGCAGGTGGTGGGGGAGACGGCGTTGATCAAGGATCATGGGCGCGAGTCTTCCACCTTTGCCAGTGGCCCCACGCGGCTGTTGCAACTGGGTAGCCGGCATTTTGGTGTGCTGTTTGAGGAGCCTGTGTTTTTGCGGCGCTTGTTGATGCTGATGATGCTGCGCTTGCTGCAGGCCATCGAGTTGCTGGAGTTGGTGTGCCTGCATCGGTTGGAGTCGCGGTTGGCGCGGTTTCTGTTGGCCAACCTGGGCGATATCGACCTGGCGCTGGCCATGCCGAGTGTCTCTTTGCCCGCCAGCCAGGGGGTGTTGGCGTCGATGCTTAACACCAGCCGTCCCAAGCTCAATGTGCAGCTGCAATTGTGGCGCCGCAGTGGGCTGATCAGCGGCAATCTGGAACGCATGGTGATCAACGATCTCGAGCATTTGCGGCGCAAGGCATTTGCCTTGAATTAGTCGTTGCAGTGTTCCGCAGGTAACAGCGCACCCCTGTCCCGCGCTTGCAGACTGGCCCTTCATCAAGGATGCACAGGAGTGCTGGCGATGGGGATGACTGTTCAGTTCAAGGATCAATGGGCCGCCGATGACCGTTTGTTCGAAGCGAGTTGGCGCGCCGTGCAGGGCGAACTCAAGCGGCGCGCGCTGCGGCGGGCCAAGGGCAATCTGGATCAGGGCCAGGAATGGTTGTCGGCCACGGCGATCAAGGCCCTGCTGTTCTTTCGGCGCTCGCCAGAGCGCATTCGCGACCCTCAGGGGTTTCTGTTTCTGGTACTCGACCATGTGTTTCTCGACAGCTTGCGACGCAGCAAGCGCGAGGAGCGGCTGCTCGATGATTCGGTGGACCTCGAGCACGATCACCTGGCCGCACTCGCCGCGCCCTGCGCTTCGGTGCTGGAACGGGTGGAGTGTTACGAGCGCCTCGAGCTGATCGAGGCGCAGGTGGCGCGGTTGCCGGTGTTGCAGCAGCGCTTGTTTGAGATGCGCTTTGTGGATGACCTGCCGTATCCGCAGATCGCTGCCGCGTTGCAGGTCACGCTGCCACTTGTGCGCAAGCGTGTGCAACTGCTGCGCAACGCCTTGCGCTGAATTTGATTCACACACGCCGGCGCGGGGCGTTCTAGTTGTATGAGCGCGTCCTGCCGCCACTACCCACGCCCAACCCTGGGTGAATGCCATCAAGGAGAGATGTATGACAGAGGTCAACAGCCAGATCACCGACGCGGTCACCCAAACCAACGTCAAAGTGGTGGCAGAAGCGCCGGCCCAGGCCATCGCGTCGCTGTATCAGGTGGCGAGCAGTGCGGCGGGCCTGTCGTTGCAGAACGCGGTCAACAGCCAACAGGCGATGAACCAGATTTCGAATGCCGTGATCTCCAAGGCCGTGGCGCTGATCATGCAGATTGGCGAGAAGGGCTAAGCCCTCGGGAGATCGATTATGTCGTGGTTCAGTAGAAAGAAACCCGCCGCCCCGCAAGCAACGCCCGCCGCCGACCCACCTGCGCCAGCGCCCGCCGCACCGGCCTCGCGCTCGATCATGGCGCGCATGAACGAGCACCTGCTCAACCAGGCGAGCACGCCGTCGCCCGACAGCACCGCGGCCCTCAACAGCCAGATCGTGCAGGCGGTGCAGTTCACCAACTCGCAGAACTTTGCCTATGCGCCGGCGCAGATTGCGGTGCCGGCCGACATGATGATCAGCCAGGCGGCCGGCCTGGTGGCGCAGGCGGCGGCGGGGTATTTCGACGGGGTCAGCAAGATCGCCCTGGCGGCCCAGGCCGTGCTGCTCCAGCAAATGACCGAGAACATCGTCAAGGACAACCTGCCGGCCGCTGCCGAAGACGCCTTGGGCGCCTTGGCCACCGACTTGCTGGTGGGCGCCGCTGCCGCCGTGGCCGCCGCCGCGGGTGCCATGGAAGCCGAAGCCGCCAGCGTGGCCATCGACAAGATCGACCAGAGCATCGCCAAGTACGCCGACACCTTGGCCAATCGGGCTGCGCCAGCGGCCTGAATCGAGCACAACGTTCCAGGGTTCTTCTGGAACGGTGCAACAGCAACTTGAAAGCAACTTTTCTTAAGTGAGGAGCGACATCATGCAGCCTGGAGATATTATTTTTTCGGTGAAGCAAGAAGACGACAGCGCGACGCGCGCGTTCATTCGCGCGGGCCAGTTGGTCAAGGCCAAGGTGTTTTCCCAGGACACGACGTTCCTGAATGTGGTTCATCCGGCGATTGCGGTGAGCGACACCCAGGTGATTGAAAGCGTGGGTGAGGGGCTGTCGCTGACTGACCTCAGCCTTGAAAAGCCCCCGCGTTCGGCGATGGTCTTCTCTTGCATGAGCAGTGAGTTGGGCGAAGCGGCAGTCGTGGCGGCCAAGCAGTTCTATTTCGACAAGATCAGCGGCGATATCCGTGGCCGTTACAGCGTGTGGAACGCGATGATTTCTGCATTCCGGCGCTGGACCTCCAACACCAGCCTGGTCGAGCGCATCAACGAGTCGGTGGCGATTGGCAGCAGCTCGTTCTGTTCCCAGTTCGCGGCCAACTGCTATGAAGTCGGCAACCTCTATAACTCGGCCAACCTGCTGCCGCCGCCGCCGGCGATTTTCGGCAACCAACCCAGCGCCATTACCCCTGCGGAGTTGGCGACGTTCTGTGATGCCTCGGCGTATTTCTACTTCTCGGGCTTCTGGCAGGACAACGTCGAGGTGCGGCTTTAGCGGCCCTTCAGCCAGCAACGTAGTACCCAAGGAGGCCGTCATGGCTCACCCAGCCACACCCTCAGTGCTGTCCAGCGATGATCGCCTGCGGCTGGAAGCGATGCTGCGCAACCCGCAGATCTTCGCCGGAGCGCCCCAGGCCATCGTCGACGAAACCCTCAAGCGCGCCAGCCAGGTGCTTGAGCAGTCCAAGGCCAATGAGCAAGCGCTCAAGGCTGCCGCCGAGCAGCGTGAGGCGGCGCTACGCCAAGTGTTGGACGGCGCGGCCCCGGACAAGGACGCGCAACGCAAGGAAGTGCAGGCCCTGATCCAGGGTTTGATTACGCAGATTGAAGCGGCGCTGGGCCCAACTGCGAAACCTTGAGCTCGCGCGTTTCACAGCGCCTGTTTGGCAACGTTCATTCATGAACACGGAATGCACCGTGTACCCCTATAAGGAAATTGATCATGGCATTTGTTAACGAGCAAATTACCGACGCGGTCACCCAGACCAACGTCAAAGTGGTGGCCGAATCGCCGGCGATGGCGATGAGCACTATCTATCAATCCATGGCGCAGGCCACGGCGATTCTGTTCCAGAACGCTGTGTCGGCCCAGCAGCAGCAAAACACCCTGGCCCAGGCGGCCACCAACCAGGGCGTCATGCAGATCTACAGCGTCGATACCACCGCCGGTGCGGCGGCCACCGAAAAAGTCGCCCAAGGCGGCGTCTCGGATAACCTCACCAGCCTGTTGACTGTGCTCAAGTCCTTCCAGCCTTAAGCACTCAGCGATAACGGATGTTGTTCTTTCTCACACCAGGAGTTTCAACCATGAGCACAGTCAGCCCGCAAATCACCGATGCCGTCACCCAGACCAACGTCAAGGTCGTTGCCGAATCGCCAGCGATGGCCATGAGCACGATCTATCAATCCATGGGCCAGGCCACGGCGATCCTGTTCCAGAACTCGGTCTCGGCCCAACAGCAACAAAACACCCTGGCCCAGGCCGCCACCAACCAAGGCGTGATGCAGATCTACAGCGTCGACACCACCGCTGGCGCTGCGGCCACCGAAAAAGTCGCCCAAGGTGGCGTGGCCGACAACTTGACCAGCCTGTTGGCCGTGCTCAAGTCGTTCCAACCGTAAGTTGCAAGGCCCAACAGCCCCGGCGCCCACAAGGCACCGGGGCTGTTGTCGTTTGTGCGCTTGATCTGAAAGATGCATCAAATGCGCCGTTTTCGTTCTTTTTTTCGAACAGACTATTGCCCTGTACCCCCATTGATCCTAGGATTCGTTTGAGATTTCAAACGCTCTGTCTCCCGTGCGCTATTTCACTTATCTCGCGTGCTGGGGCTGATTTCCCTGACGGCAGCCCACAAGGCGCCTTTCAACAACTCTAATTCGCTCCGCGTGCGCGCGGTGCTGTTAAGGAAAGCCGACATGCAGCTCAAAGATACCCAGTTGTTCCGCCAACAAGCCTTTATCGATGGCGCTTGGGTCGATGCGGACAACGGTCAAACCATCAAGGTCAACAACCCGGCCACGGGCGAAATTCTCGGCACCGTGCCGAAGATGGGCGCGGCTGAAACCCGCCGCGCCATCGAAGCCGCCGACAAGGCCCTGCCGGCCTGGCGTGCACTCACCGCCAAGGACCGCGCCAACAAGCTGCGTCGCTGGTTTGAGCTGATCATCGAGAACCAGGACGACCTGGCGCGCCTGATGACCCTGGAGCAGGGCAAGCCGCTGGCCGAAGCCAAAGGCGAAATCGTCTACGCCGCTTCGTTTATCGAGTGGTTTGCCGAAGAGGCCAAGCGCATCTACGGTGATGTGATTCCTGGCCACCAGCCGGACAAGCGCCTGATCGTGATCAAACAACCGATCGGCGTTACCGCGGCCATCACGCCGTGGAACTTCCCGGCCGCGATGATCACCCGTAAAGCCGGCCCAGCGCTGGCCGCCGGTTGCACCATGGTGCTCAAGCCGGCTTCGCAAACCCCGTACTCGGCGTTCGCCCTGGCTGAACTGGCCCAGCGCGCGGGCATTCCAAAAGGCGTGTTCAGCGTGGTTTCCGGCAGCGCCGGTGATATCGGCAGCGAGCTGACCAGCAACCCGATCGTGCGTAAATTGTCCTTCACCGGCTCCACCGAAATCGGTCGCCAGCTGATGGCCGAATGCGCCAAGGACATCAAGAAAGTCTCGCTGGAGCTGGGCGGCAACGCGCCGTTTATCGTGTTCGACGACGCCGACCTCGATAAGGCCGTCGAAGGCGCGATCATCTCCAAGTACCGCAACAACGGCCAGACCTGCGTGTGTGCCAACCGCCTGTACATCCAGGATTCGGTGTACGACGCGTTCGCCGAAAAACTCAAAGTCGCCGTGGCCAAACTCAAGATCGGCAACGGTCTGGAAGAAGGCACCACCACTGGCCCGCTGATCGACGAAAAAGCCGTGGCCAAGGTTCAAGAGCACATCGCTGATGCCCTGAGCAAAGGTGCCAAGCTGTTGGCCGGTGGCAAGGTGATGGAAGGCAACTTCTTTGAGCCGACCATTCTGGTCAACGTGCCCAAAGACGCCGCTGTCGCCAAGGAAGAAACCTTCGGCCCACTGGCGCCGCTGTTCCGCTTCAAAGACGAAGCCGAAGTGATCGCGATGTCCAACGACACCGAGTTCGGCCTGGCTTCCTACTTCTACGCCCGCGACCTGGGCCGTGTGTTCCGTGTGGCCGAAGCCCTGGAATACGGCATGGTTGGCGTCAACACCGGGTTGATCTCCAACGAAGTGGCGCCGTTCGGCGGCATCAAGGCTTCGGGCCTGGGCCGTGAAGGCTCCAAGTACGGGATCGAGGATTACCTGGAAATCAAATACCTCTGCCTGGGCATCTAAGCTCGGCACGGGATTGCAGTAAACGCAGAGGGCACGAGAGCGCTGACCCTTTGCGTGTTTCAAGACGTTATTCGTAGTGGCCGGGAAAGCTGTGGCAGTCGATCATCGCATGCTGCCGTAGTTGCCTCCCCGCCACGTATTCCTTGGACCACGCCACCCGATGAGTGGCGAATGAGGACTTTATGAGCAAGACCAACGCATCCCTGATGAAACGCCGCGAAGCCGCTGTACCGCGTGGTGTTGGCCAGATTCACCCGATCTTCGCCGAATCCGCGAAGAACGCCACCGTGACCGACGTTGAAGGTCGCGAGTTCATCGACTTCGCCGGCGGTATCGCCGTGCTGAACACCGGCCACGTGCACCCGAAAATCATCGCCGCCGTGACCGAGCAACTGAACAAGCTGACTCACACCTGCTTCCAGGTGCTGGCTTATGAGCCTTACGTGGAGCTGTGCGAAAAGATCAACGCCAAGGTGCCAGGTGATTTCGCCAAGAAAACCCTGCTGGTCACCACCGGTTCCGAAGCGGTCGAAAACGCCGTGAAAATCGCCCGCGCCGCCACTGGCCGTGCTGGCGTAATCGCGTTTACCGGCGCTTACCACGGCCGCACCATGATGACCTTGGGCCTCACTGGTAAAGTCGTGCCGTACTCGGCCGGCATGGGCCTGATGCCAGGCGGGGTGTTCCGCGCACTGTTCCCGAACGAACTGCACGGCGTGAGCGATGACGATGCCATCGCCAGCATCGAACGCATCTTCAAAAACGATGCCGAGCCGCGTGATATCGCTGCCATCATCATCGAGCCGGTGCAGGGCGAAGGCGGTTTCTACGTCGCGCCTAAATCCTTCATGAAGCGCCTGCGCGAACTGTGCGACAAGCACGGCATCCTGCTGATCGCCGACGAAGTGCAAACCGGTGCCGGCCGTACCGGTACGTTCTTCGCCATGGAACAGATGGGCGTGGCTGCCGACCTGACCACCTTCGCCAAATCCATCGCTGGCGGCTTCCCGCTGGCCGGTGTGTGCGGCAAGGCTGAATACATGGACGCCATTGCGCCAGGCGGCCTGGGCGGCACTTATGCCGGTAGCCCGATTGCTTGCGCTGCTGCGCTGGCGGTGATGGAAGTGTTCGAAGAAGAGCACCTGCTGGACCGCTGCAAGGCGGTTGGCGAGCGCTTGGTGACGGGCCTCAAAGCCATTCAAGCCAAGTACCCGGTGATCGGCGAAGTGCGTGCCCTGGGCGCGATGATCGCGGTGGAGCTGTTCGAAGACGGCGACAGCCACAAGCCAAACGCCGCTGCCGTGGCTTCCGTGGTGGCCAAGGCGCGTGACAAGGGCCTGATCCTGCTGTCTTGCGGCACCTACGGCAACGTGTTGCGCGTACTGGTCCCGCTGACCTCGCCGGACGAGCAGTTGGACAAAGGCTTGGCGATCATCGAAGAGTGCTTCTCCGAGCTGTAAGCGGAGGCTGACGTGATCGACAGAAAAAACCCGCCTCGGCGGGTTTTTTTGTGCCCGCTGCAGCACATTCAGGCCATGTTCATTGTACGCAGGCGGCGTGATTGTCTAAGGTGCAAGTATTGCCGATGGAGCGTGCTGGATGACTGCTGTTGATTTACCCGCTGTACCCCGCGTGTTGATTGCCGAGGCGGACCCTTGGTCGCGGGACCTGCTCAAGCAAGTGTTGTTGAATGTGCGCTGCGACGCGCGGCTGGATGTGTGTGCCGATGGCCAGGAAGCGGCCACGCTGTTGCGAGACAAAACCTATGACCTGATCCTGGCGGATTGGGAGCTGCCGGGCGTCGATGGCCTGAGCCTGCTGCGCAGCGTGCGCCAGAAGCGCCGTTCGCTGCCGTTTATTCTGCTGAGCAGTCGCAATGACAGCGCCAGCGTGCGCGAAGCCTTGCCCCTGGCGCCCACGGCGTATCTGACCAAACCCCTGAACATGGAAGGCCTGACCCAGCGCCTGCAAGACCTGCTGCTCGATGAAGGCGAAAGTGTGTATTGCGAGATACCGCCGCTGGCGCCCGGTATGGCCTTGCCAGTGTTCCTGGAACGCCGCCGCGACGTCTGTGATGGTGCGCCGCTGCGGGTCGATGTGAAAGCCGCCGTGCAACACAGCCTGGCGCCGGACGGCCTGGACCTCAAGCAACTGGAAGATCAGGTAAAAACCGACCCGCAAATCACCGCTGTGCTGATCGCCGCCGCCAACAGCGCCGGCCATCACGGCACGCCGGTACAGACCCTGGCCGCTGCACTGCAAAAGCTCGCCGCCGGGCAGAGCATGAACCTGATCCTGGGCCTGGCGCTCAAGCACAACGTGGTGCTGGGTGACCCGGCGTTGGTGGCCTACGCCGAGCGCCACTGGCAGCTGTCCCAGGACACCGCCGACTACGGCCGCCGCCTGGCGCGCATGCTCGAACTGGACCACGAACGTTGCTACTGCGCGGGCATTCTGCATCGGCTGGGTGACTTGGCGTTGTTACGCTGCCTGGAAGACTGGCGCCTGGGTGGCGGGGCGCTGGATGACGAGGCAATCGGTGAGTCCCTCGACACCTTTGGCGCCGCCTATGGCTCGGCGTTGCGCACGCGCTGGCGCTTGCCGCTGGAGTTGCGGCAGTTGATTGCGGCGACCTATTCACTCGAGGGTGGGGTGTATTCGCGCGACGCGCTGGTGGTGAACCTGGCGGCGCAAATGGCGCGTCTGACCGAGCATGAAGGGTTGGAAGCGCTGGCCAAGAGCAAGACGGCCAGGTTACTCAAGGTGGGCTTGTCGGAGCTGACGCGGGTGCGCAAAACCTAGCTGGCAACGAAGTTCAGGTCTGGGAGCGGGCTTGTGTGGGAGCCGGGCTTGCCCGCGATAGCATCAACTCGGTACCCCTGATAGACCGAGGTGCCGGCATCGCAGGCAAGCCAGCTCCCACACAAGCCAGCTCCCAACCAGGCCGGTTCCCATTGCTTGATCGAGTTCTAGCCCTCTATGACGCGGTTTTTGCCTTGGCGCTTGGCCTCGTACATCGCGGCATCGGCCCGTGCGAACAGGCTGTCCAGGGTTGAGTCGTCTTCACGCAGGTTGGCCAGGCCTTGGCTGACGGTCACGGTAAACTCCCGGCCTTCATAGCTGAAACTCAGGGCCTGGATTTCCTTGCCGAGCCGTTCGGCTACCTGCAACGCCATGTGCGGCGCACAGCCAGGCAGTACCGCAGCGAACTCTTCGCCGCCAATGCGCCCGAACAGGTCGCCACGGCGCAGCACGCCGCGACCGCTCTCGGCGATACGCCGCAGCACCTGGTCGCCTTCCAGGTGGCCGTAGCTGTCGTTGACGTCTTTGAAGTCATCGATGTCCAGCAGCAGGAACGCCAGCGGGGCGCCTTGGGCGCAGGCGCTGTCGAACGCCTGGTTGGCGCATTCGAAAAAGTGCCTGCGGTTGCTGCTTTGGGTCAGCACATCAGTGGTGGCGAGTCGGTGCAGCTCCAACTCCATGTGCTTTTTTTCGGTGATGTCTTCGGCCATGCCCACCACAATCAACGGCTTGCCGGGTTCGACTTGTTGGTTGATATAGCACTTGTCGCTCAGCCAGCGAATCTGCCCGTCGGCGGTGATGATGCGGTACTCGCGGTCCTCCACGGCGCCGTCTTCCAGCACGCGGGCCAGGCTGTGTTCGGCGTAGTCGAGGTCTTCGGGGTGAATGCTGTTGCGCCATTCGCGGTGGTCGGCGAGCAGTAAACCTGCGGATCGGCCAAACACCCGCTCGTAGGCCGGGCTCACGTACAACACACGCCGGGTTTCCCAATCGATGGCCCACAGCACGGCATTCACGCTGACCAGCAGTGAACTGAGCAGTTGTTCACGCTCACTCAGCCGTTCGACTTCACCTTGGGCATGCATCAGCGCCAGCAGAGTGGCCGCCGCAGCCGGGCGTGGGTGCTCAGCGACGGGCGCATCGGTTGAATAAGGCTTTTCGGGAACCATCGGCACAACTCTCTCTGGGCTCGCCGCAGGATGGAGCAGCGGTCAGTGCAAGGGCCACCATGATGGCGAAGTGTTCCTTGAGAGAGGGGATTTGCGGTGAAGTTCCGTGAACGGGCTGACTAAGAAATGGCGTCAGAAACCAGTATGCAGAGCGCGGGCTTACTGTGGCGAGCAGGCTTGCCCTGCGTTGGGGCGCGCAGCGGCCCCAATAAAAACACCGCGTTCTGCCAGGCAGGGCGCGGTGTTTGGTTTCAGGGCTGCTTCGCAGCCCAACGCAGGGCAAGCCTGCTCGCCACAGCAAGCCCGCTCACCACGAGACCGTGTCAGACCGCTGCAGGGCGCAGCGAGTAGGTCTTCAGTTGGTGGGCAAAATCGCGCAGGGACTGAATACCGCTGGCCTCAGCCTCATGCACCCATTCCTTGATCGCGGCCAACATGTCATGGCCATTGGTGCTGGTCTTCAGCCAGATCTGCTGCAGCGCCAGGCGCTTCTCGTAGATCACGGTCAGCGCGTGGCTGTGTTCGAGCATGCTCTGGATGCGCACGTGGTGGCGGTCATCCAGCAGGCTGGTTTCACGTGACAACAGGCGCTTGGCGCGGTGGAACTGGTGGCGTACCGAATGATCGACCTTTTCCAGCTCCTGCTTGACCAGTGGGCCAATCACCAACTTGCGGTACTGGGCCATGATCTGGAAGCGGTTGTTGAGGATCGCCATGGCGGTGTCCATGTCCAGGTGGCCTTTGCCTTCCACGCGGTGCGCGATCGGCGCGACGCGCTGCACCTTGGCCAGCCGCAGGAAGCTGAACACTTTGATCCACGCCCAACCCAGGTCGAACTCCCACTTCTTCACCGACAGCTTGGCCGAGTTCGGGTAAGTGTGGTGGTTATTGTGCAGCTCTTCGCCGCCGACAATGATGCCCCACGGCACCAGGTTGGTGGCGGCGTCACGGCACTCAAAGTTGCGATAACCGACCGCATGGCCAAGGCCGTTGATCACACCGGCGGCCCAGAACGGGATCCACATCATCTGGATCGCCCAGATGGTGATGCCAATGGTGCCGAACAGCAGCAGGTCGATGACCCCCATGATCGCCACGCCCAGCAGCGGGTATGGCGTATAGATTTTGCGTTCGATCCAGTCGTCCGGGCAGTTTTTGCCGTAGATGCGCAGGGTCTCGGGGTTCTCGGCCTCGGCGCGGTACAGCTCGGCGCCTTTGCGCAGCACGGTGGACAAACCCTTGATGACCGGGCTGTGCGGGTCGTCGACGGTTTCGCACTTGGCGTGGTGCTTGCGGTGGATGGCGGTCCACTCGCGGGTGTTCTGCGCCGTGGTCAGCCACAGCCAGAAGCGGAAGAAGTGTTTCAGGCCGGCATTGAGCTCCAGGGAGCGATGGGCTGAATAACGGTGCAGATAGACCGTGACCCCAACAATGGTCACGTGGGTCATCAACAGCGTGACTGCCACCAGTTGCCAGGCTGACAGGTCAAGAAAACCGTTGTACCACATAGGCTGTATGGCCCTCAGATAAAGAAAAAAACAGCTCACGCATTATCACTAAGCCTACAGAGAAAACCAGCCGCCCTTTCAGATAGGAGTGACTGGATGTTTCTTATTCTATAATCCGCAGCGTTTGTAGGGCGATTTTGTTTTTTGGGTAAGGATTACTGACCATATGCTGTTTTCGTACCGAGGTGCCCTGCGGGTGGGGCTGGTATACCTGCTGGTTTCAATTGTGTGGCTCCAGCTCAGCAACCACCTATTGATCAACTTTCTCGATGACCCGAGGCAGTTAGGACGTTGGTTGCAGGTGCGCGGTTATGTGTGGGTGGCCCTCAGCGCGTTGGCCATTTACCTGATCTGTGCCCGTTTTGCCCGCACCCATCGATTGCAGCAACCTTTGAAAGAAAACCATGAACGCCTGCAACAGGCTGCCGCCGTGTTCGATTGCACCCGTGAAGGCGTACTGGTCACCGACGCCCAAGGGCTGATCGTGCATGTGAACCGTGCATTTATGGAGATCACCGGTTACAGCCGTGAGGACGTGATGGGCGAACGGCCGAGCCTGTTCAAGTCCGGACGCCATTCGTCGAATTTTTATCAACAGATGTTCCAGACCCTCGAACGCACCGGCGAGTGGAGCGGCGAAATCTGGAACCGGCGTAAGAGCGGTGAGATTTATCCACAGTGGCAAACCATCCGAGTTATCCACAATGACCAGGGCAAGGTCAGCCATTACGTCGCGGTGTTTTCCGACATCAGCGCCATCAAGGACTCCGAGCACGAACTGGCGCACCTGGCCCACCACGACCCGCTCACCGACTTGCCCAACCGCCTGCTGTTCACCGACCGCGCCGAGCAGGCGCTGGCCTCGGCGCAAGTGCACAAACGCGGCTGCGCGTTGCTGTTGATGGACCTGGACCACTTCAAGATCATCAACGACAGCCTCGGCCATAATGTCGGTGACCAGCTGCTCAAGGCCGTTGGCGAGCGGTTAAAGGGCCTGTTCGGCCCCGGCGTGACCCTGGCGCGCCTCGGTGGCGATGAGTTCGCCGTGCTGGCCGAAAGTTGTCCACAGGTGGTGCAGGCTGCCGCGCTGGCACAGCGCATGCTCGATGCGATGAAAGAGCCGTTTGTGTTCGACGGCAACCAGTTGTTTATCAGCGCCAGCATCGGAATCAGTCTGTTTCCCAGTGATGCCCTGAGCGCCGAACAACTGCTGCGCAATGCCGACTCCGCGCTGTTCAAAGCCAAGAGCGCCGGCCGCGAAGGTTATGCGCTGTACACCGAAGAACTGACGGCCCACGCCCAGCACCGCGTGGAAATCGCCAGCGAACTGCGCCGCGCCCTCGATCAGCAAGAGCTGCGTGTGTACTACCAGCCCGTGCACGACCTGCAAGACAGCCGCCTGGTCGGCGTCGAAGCCCTGGTGCGCTGGCAACACCCTGAGCGCGGCCTGGTGCCGCCGGGTGAATTTATCCCGATTGCCGAGCGCACCGGGCTGATTGCCGATATCGACGCCTGGGTGATGGACCAGGCCTGCCGCCAGATGGGCCAATGGCTGGCCGATGGCGCGCCGTTGAGCTTTATTGCGGTGAATGTTTCAAGCCGTTTGTTTGCCCGGCGTGAACTGTATGAGCAAGTCGCCCAGGTGCTGCACACCACCGGCCTTGACCCGGCTTACCTGGAGCTGGAGGTCACCGAAAGCGCTGTGATGGAAGACCCCGAAGTCGCCCTTGAGCAATTGCACCGCCTGCGCGAGCTGGGCCTGCGCCTTGCGATCGACGACTTTGGCACCGGTTATTCGTCATTGCTGCGCCTCAAGCGCTTGCCGGTGCAGAAGCTCAAGATCGACCAGGGCTTTGTCGCCGGCTTGCCGTGGGATGAAGACGACGCGGCGATTGTGCGCGTGGTGATCGCGTTGGCAAAAAGCATGGGCATGCAGGTGCATGCTGAAGGCATTGAGCAGGTGGAGCAGGCAAGGTTCTTGTTGGCGCAGGAATGTGATCTGGGCCAAGGGTACTGGTTTGGCCGGCCGGTGCCAGCGCAAGAAATGGATTGGGCCAGGGCACCCTCTATCCGCATGTGAAATGCAGGCCAATGTGGGAGCCGGGCTTGCCCGCGATGAGGCAGTATCAGTCGAAACATCAGTGCCTGACACACCGCGATCGCGGGCAAGCCCGGCTCCCACAGGGTTTAGCGGTGCTTGGGTAGCAGTATTTTCCAGGCCAAAACCTTCGCAACCCCACGTCCTGTCAGAAAATTCTTTCTGGTTATATAAACATTCTTAAATAGTATTTTTAAGAATATCCGCGCTTATCTACTATCGCCCTCACGCCGCAAGCAGTGCCGCCACTGCCAGGCACTATTCATTTCAGGAGCGAGACCATGAGCGCATCTCTACGTAGCGTCGACGGCCAGGACGAAGCAGCCATTTTGCGTGAGATCCAGAGCGCCTTGCGCGACCTGCGGTTTGGCGCGGTGGAAATCACTGTGCACAACGCCCAAGTGGTACAGATCGAACGCAAGGAAAAATTCCGTTTGCAGAACCCCGGTAACAAACCGAGCTAAGCAACAACGGCGATTCGCATGCTAGACCCGCAACTATAAGAAAAAGCCAACACCCAAGAATTATCAGGAGCTTCTATGTCGTCGATTCGCCGTTACGCCCTGGCCGCACTGGCCAGCGCCGTGTTTGCCGGTTCCGCCGTTGCCAAGGACTACGAGTTGCTCAACGTCTCGTATGACCCGACCCGTGAGCTGTACCAGGACTACAACGCTGAATTCACCAGCTACTGGAAACAGTCCCACCCTGGCGACAACGTGAAGATCCAGCAATCCCACGGTGGCTCGGGCAAGCAAGGCCGTGCGGTGATCGACGGCTTGCGCGCCGACGTAGTGACCCTGGCCCTGGCTGGCGACATCGATGAAATCGCCAAACTGGGCAAGACCCTGCCGGAAAACTGGCAAACCCGCCTGCCGGATGCGAGCACTCCGTACACCTCGACCATCGTGTTCCTGGTGCGCAAGGGCAACCCTAAAGGCATCAAGGACTGGGGCGACCTGATCAAGAAAGACGTTTCCGTTATCACGCCTAACCCGAAAACCTCCGGCGGTGCGCGCTGGAACTTCCTCGCCGCGTGGGCCTACGGCCTTAAATCCGGCGGCAGCGAAGCCAAGGCCCAGGAATACGTAAAAGAGCTGTTCAAGCACGTGCCGATCCTCGACACCGGCGCTCGCGGTTCGACCATCACCTTCGTCAACAACGGTCAGGGTGACGTGTTGCTGGCGTGGGAAAACGAGGCGTTCCTGGCACTCAAAGAAGACGGCGGCGCCGACAAGTTCGATATCGTCGTGCCGTCCCTGTCGATCCTCGCGGAGCCGCCAGTGGCCGTGGTCGACAAAAACGCCGAGAAAAAGGGCAATACCGAGATCGCCACCGAATACCTCAAGCACCTGTACAGCCCGGCTGGCCAGGAGATTGCGGCGAAGAACTTCTACCGCCCACGCGATGCAAAAGTGGCCGCCAAATACGCCCAGCAGTTCCCGAAACTGGACCTGGTGACTATCGACAAAGACTTCGGTGGCTGGAAAACTGCCCAACCGAAATTCTTTAACGACGGTGGCGTGTTCGACCAGATCTACACGGCGCAGTAAGCCAAATTACCTGTAGGAGCCCGCCTTTCGGCGGGGGCCGGCTTGTGTGGGAGCTGGCTTGCCTGCGATAGCATCACCAAGGTGTGACTGACACACCGAGGTGCCTGCATCGCAGGCAAGCCAGCTCCCACAGAAAGGCAGTGGTGTTTACCCTTTAACCAAGGACTCTTATGTCGCGTCGTATTTCCCCCGTCATACCCGGCTTCGGGCTGACGCTGGGCTACACCGTGGTGTACCTCAGCCTGATCGTACTCATCCCCCTGGCGGCGATGTTTGTACATGCCGCTCAACTCACTTGGGATCAGTTCTGGGCCATCATTACCGCACCGCGGGTGCTGGCGGCGTTAAAACTGAGCTTCGGCACCGCGTTCGTCGCGGCGATCATCAACGGCGTGATCGGCACACTGCTGGCCTGGGTGCTGGTGCGTTACACCTTCCCTGGCCGCAAGGTCATCGATGCGATGATCGACTTGCCGTTTGCCCTGCCCACCGCAGTGGCCGGTATTGCCCTCACTGCGCTGTACGCACCGGCAGGCCTGGTCGGGCAATTCGCAACCGACCTGGGCTTTAAAATCGCCTACACCCCAGTCGGCATCACCCTGGCTTTGACCTTCGTCACCTTGCCCTTTGTGGTGCGTACGGTGCAGCCGGTACTGGCCGATATCCCGCGTGAAATCGAAGAAGCCGCCGCCTGCCTGGGCGCCAAGCCCTTGCAGGTGTTCCGCTACATCCTCGTACCCGCATTGCTGCCCGCCTGGCTGACCGGCTTCGCGCTGGCCTTCGCCCGTGGCGTGGGTGAGTACGGTTCGGTGATCTTCATCGCCGGCAACATGCCGATGAAAACCGAGATCCTGCCGTTGCTGATCATGGTCAAGCTCGACCAATACGACTACCGCGGTGCCACCTCCATTGGCGTGTTGATGCTGGTGGTTTCCTTTGTCTTGCTGCTGCTGATCAACTTGTTGCAGCGGCGCATCGAACGTCCATAAGGAGGCGCGGAGCATGTCCCAATCGTCTATTTCCGCTGCAGCCTCGGCCAATGCTGCCCGGCGTGGCAGCGCGGTGTCGCGACGCATCCTGATCGGCCTGGGCTGGCTGGTGTTCTTCCTGTTCCTGCTGCTGCCGCTGTTTATCGTGGTGTCCCAGGGTTTGAAGAATGGCCTCGGCGCGTTCTTCACGGCGATCCTTGAGCCGGACGCGCTGTCGGCGCTCAAGCTCACGGTGATCGCCGTGGTGATTTCGGTGCCGCTCAACCTGGTGTTCGGCGTCAGTGCCGCGTGGTGTGTGAGCAAGTACTCGTTCCGTGGCAAGAGCATTCTGGTCACGCTGATCGACCTGCCGTTCTCGGTGTCGCCGGTGATCGCGGGCCTGGTCTACGTGCTGATGTTCGGCGCCCAGGGCTTCTTCGGCCCGTGGCTGCAAGACCATGACATCCAGATCGTGTTCGCCTTGCCGGGCATTGTGCTGGCGACCATCTTCGTGACGGTGCCGTTCGTGGCCCGTGAACTGATCCCGTTGATGCAGGAGCAGGGCACCCAGGAAGAAGAAGCCGCACGCCTGTTGGGCGCCAATGGCTGGCAGATGTTCTGGCACGTGACCGTGCCGAACATCAAGTGGGGCCTGATCTACGGCGTGGTGTTGTGTACCGCGCGGGCGATGGGTGAATTCGGCGCGGTGTCGGTGGTGTCCGGCCACATTCGCGGCGTGACCAACACCTTGCCGCTGCACGTCGAGATCCTCTACAACGAATACAACCATGTCGCCGCGTTTGCCGTCGCGAGCCTGTTGCTGATCCTGGCGCTCTTCATCCTGCTGCTCAAGCAGTGGAGCGAGAACCGTATCAACCGCCTGCGCAACAGCGCCGGTGAGGAATAAGTCATGTCGATCGAAGTCCGTAATGTCAGCAAGAACTTCAACGCCTTCAAGGCCCTGAACAGCATCAATCTGGACATCCAGAGTGGCGAGCTGGTGGCGTTGCTGGGCCCGTCCGGCTGCGGCAAGACCACCTTGCTGCGCATCATTGCAGGCCTGGAAACCCCGGACGCCGGCAGCATCGTGTTCCACGGCGAAGACGTGTCCGGCCACGACGTGCGTGATCGCAACGTCGGCTTTGTGTTCCAGCACTACGCGCTGTTCCGCCACATGACCGTGTTCGACAACGTTGCCTTCGGCCTGCGCATGAAGCCGAAAAACCAGCGCCCGAGCGAAAGCCAGATTGCGGTCAAAGTGCATGAACTGCTGAATATGGTGCAGCTTGATTGGCTGTCGGATCGCTACCCGGAACAACTCTCCGGTGGCCAGCGTCAGCGTATCGCCCTGGCGCGCGCCCTGGCGGTAGAACCCAAGGTGCTGCTGCTGGATGAACCCTTCGGTGCCCTCGACGCCAAGGTGCGTAAAGAGCTGCGCCGCTGGCTGGCGCGCCTGCACGAAGATATCAACCTCACCTCGGTGTTCGTGACCCACGACCAGGAAGAGGCCATGGAAGTCGCCGACCGTATCGTGGTGATGAACAAGGGCGTGATCGAGCAGATCGGCTCACCGGGCGAAGTCTACGAAAACCCGGCCAGCGATTTTGTGTATCACTTCCTCGGTGATTCCAACCGTCTGCACTTGGGCGAAGACAAGCACGTGCTGTTCCGCCCGCATGAAGTGTCGCTGTCGCGCCATGAGCTGGAAGATCACCACGCCGCGCAAGTGCGCGATATTCGCCCGCTCGGCGCCACCACACGGGTGACGCTCAAGGTCGAAGGCCAAAGCGAGTTGATCGAGGCCGAAGTGGTCAAAGACCACGACAGCCTGACCGGTTTGGCGCGTGGCGAGACCTTGTTCTTCAAGCCCAAGGTCTGGCAAAAAGCCTGACCCTCAGATCGTTCACTCTGCGTGGGAACGATCATGTGGGAGCTGGCTTGCCTGCGATAGCATCACTACGGTGTGACTGATACACCGAGGTGCCTGTATCGCAGGCAAGCCAGCTCCCACATTCAGACCTTGCTTGGCTTCAGATCGCGGCGTTCTACCGGGCCGGACCGCGCCTCAATCTGCTCTTTAAGTTCCTGCCGCAACCCCAGCAAAAACGCCAGCTCCGCCACCACAAACAACGGCCCCACAATCAATCCCGACACATCATCCACAAACGCCGGCTTCCTGCCTTCGTAATAGTGCCCGACAAACTGAATCACCCAGCCCACCACAAACATACCGATGCCGCTGCTCAGCCATACCAGCGTGCTCTGTGCCGCCAGCGCATGCCCGGCCCATACCGACAAGCCCATCAACAGCGTCATCAGCAGGCCCAGCGCCAGTTCCAGGCGCAAGTAGAACCATGCCGAAAACAGCGCGAGTAGCACTGCCGGAGATATCCACAGGCTGCCGATTGCCCATTCAGGGCGCGACAGCAGCACCGCCACGGCGACCACAATCAACGGGATGCCGATAAAGTGGCTGGCGATATTGCGGGGGTCGCGGTGGTAGGCGGCGTATTGGCTGAGGTGGTCGACGAGGCTTTTCATTGTTGTTCCTCCTGTAGGATGCTTGATCATGCCCTGTCCGCCTGTGACTGACTGTCAGCTGGGCGACAATCTTCGGAGTGCTCATGGACACAGAGAAATGGCGTACTCGCTTGGCCTCTGGCCACTGGTTCAGCCACCTGCCTGAGCCTTTTCAGCATAGCCTGCTGGCCCACGCCCGGCAGCGGCAGCTGGCGGCGGGGCAGTACCTGTTCAAGCGTGGCGACCCACCCTGTGGCCTGTACGCGGTGCTCGACGGCGCCTTGCGCATCAGCGCGGTGAATGAGCACGGCAAGGAAGCACTGTTGAGCCTGGTGGAGTCACCCTTCTGGCTGGGTGAGATTTGCCTGTTCGACGGCCTGCCACGCACCCACGACGCCTGCGCCGTCGGGCCGTGCACGCTGCTGCAGGTGCCACAACAGGCGTTGCTCAGTATCCTCAATGAAAGCCCGCAGTACTGGCGCGACCTGGCGTTGTTGATGAGCCAGAAGCTGCGCCTGAGTTTTATCAATATCGAGCAATTGAGCCTGATGCCGGCGTCGGTGCGCCTGGCCCATCGTCTGTTGATGATCGTCGAGGGTTACGGCGAGGCCGAGTCTTCAAAAAGCGTGCTGCAACTGCCCCAGGAAGACCTGGCCGCCATGCTGAGCCTGTCACGCCAGACCACCAACGCCTTGCTCAAGGACCTGCAGGCCCAAGGCATCGTGCGCCTGGGCTACGGCGAGATCGAAATCCTCGACGCCCGGCGACTGCGTGAGGCGGCGCACACCTGAGGGTGTTAGCCTGCAAGCCTGATTAATCGAGGTGTGTTATGCGCGTGCTGTTAGTGGAACATGAATCCGAAGAGGCACAGCGGATGGCCCAGGGCTTGAACGAGGCCAGTTACAGCGTCGAAGTCGCGGCCAATGGCATGGCGGCGTTGCGTTTCGTGGAAAGCACCGAGTACGACCTGGTGATCCTGGATGTGATGCTGCCGGGCCTGAATGCCTGGAAGTTGCAGCAGGCGATTCGGTTGAAGGGTGAGACACCCGTGCTGTTCCTGACCACGCCCGGTGGCATTGAAGACCGCTTGCGTGGGTTGGAACTGCATGAGGATGATTATTTGCTCAAGCCGTTTGATGCCAAGGTGCTGGTGGCGCGGGTGAAAAAACTCTTGCGGCGTGGTCGCTGAGCCACCGCTATCGCAGGCAAGCCAGCTCCCACAGTTGGAATGCATTGCCCTGTGGGAGCCGGGCTTGCCCGCGATGAGGCCCTACCTAACGCAACCCATCGCGAAACTGCCCCGGCGTCATCCCCGTCCAGCGCTTGAACGCTCGGCTGAAACTGCTGGTATCGGCAAACCCAAGCAAATAACTGATCTCGGCCAATGAGCAGTGCGGATCGCGCAGGTGCAGCAGCGCCAGGTTCTCGCGGCACTCATTGAGCAACGCATCAAACCGACAGCCTTCATCCGCCAAATGCCGCTGCAAGCTACGCAGACTCAGGTGCAACGCCTGGGCGATGCGCTCGGCACTCGGCTCGCCCTCCGGCAATTGTTCCTCGATCGCCCTGCGCACCTTGCGTTCCCAGGTCAGCGGTTGCAGCTGGGCCAGGGTGCGCTTGAGCACGGTTTCATTGTGCTCGGCCAACTCGGGGTTGGCGTCGTCCAGGTGGCTGTCGAAGTCCTGGGCGGAAAATTCAAGTCGGTCTTCCTCGGCATCGAAAAACACCGGTGCGCGAAACACCGTGTGCCAGGGTTTTGGATCCACCGGTTCCGGCCGCCGCAGGTACACCGCCAACGGCGCGTAATCACGGCCCAGGCGATTACGGCAGGTGCGCACATAGATCGCTGCAAACGCATCAATCGCTTCTGGCGCCGGTGCCGGACTGTCCGCAGGTTGCAGCAGACGAAAGCGGTAACGCTCACCCTCTCGGCTAAGCTCCAGCGTCAGGGCATCGCTGACCACTTGGTGATACCGCACGATGCGCTCGAACACCTCACGCAAACTGCCGCTGGCCACCAGCGCATAACCCAGCGCATGAAAGGTGGTCGGGCTCACAAACCGCGACACGCGCAAGCCGATCGCCGGGTCGCCACTGGCCTGCACTGCCAGCGCCCACAGGCGTGTGGTGGCCGACAGCGGGTAGCGTGCGTTGGGGTCGTCCATCTGCTGCGGGTCGAGCCCGGCCTCGATGCACAGCGCGGCGCTGTCCAGGTTGAGGGCGTCGAGCTGCTTGCGCAGGGCGCGGGTCCAACTGGCGAGAGACGTGGGTTCAGTCATGGTGATTGGCGCTTGCGGTCAACAGGTTGGCGTCCGGGGCTAGCGTCCCGCCCGATCGCTTGGGGCAGGATGGACGTATCACTTAACAAGAGGATGGGAGCATGGACGGTACTTCTGCAAGTCCCCAACAGATGAATGCGCAACAGCGCTCGGCAAAAATCCGCGAAGTGGTGCTCGCCGAGGGCGTGCGGTTGCGCCAACAGCACCCCTGGCTGCTGCATCAGGATGCGTTGGGCGCGGGCATCCTGGCCTTTGCCTTGCTCGGCATGCTCGGCTCGGCGGCGCTCTATATCACCGGCCATATGGCTTGGTGGGCATGTTTGCTGCTCAACGCTTTCCTCGCTTCGCTGACCCACGAGCTGGAACACGACCTGATCCACAGCATGTACTTTCGCAAGCAACGTGTGCCACACAACCTGATGATGGGCCTGGTGTGGCTGGCGCGGCCGAGCACCATCAACCCGTGGATACGCCGGCATTTGCACCTTAACCACCACAAGGTGTCCGGCACCGAAACCGATATGGAAGAGCGCGCCATTACCAATGGCGAGCCGTGGGGGTTCGCGCGGTTGCTGATGGTGGGCGATAACGTGATGTCGGCGTTTATCCGCATGCTGCGGGCCAAGACCTGGAGCCACAAACTCAAGATCCTCAAACGCTCGCTGCTGGTGTACGCACCGCTGGCGCTGCTGCATTGGGGCGCGTGGTATGTGTTCCTGGGCTTTCATGCCGCCAATGGCATCGCCAGCCTGATGGGCGCGCCAATCCAGTGGTCCGCCGGTACCTTGCAGATGATGCAGGTGATTGATATCGCCGCCGTGGTGATCATCGGTCCTAACGTGCTGCGCACCTTTTGCCTGCACTTTGTCAGCTCCAACATGCACTATTACGGCGATGTGGAACTGGGCAACGTGATCCAGCAAACCCAGGTGCTCAACCCGTGGTGGATGTGGCCGTTGCAGGCGTTTTGCTTCAACTTCGGCAGCACTCACGGCATCCACCATTTTGTGGTGAAGGAGCCGTTCTACATCCGTCAGATGACCGCCAAGGTGGCCCACAAGGTGATGCGCGAGATGGGCGTGCGCTTCAATGATATCGGCACGTTTACCCGCGCCAATCGGCTTGAGCGCCAGGAACGGCCGGACGCTGAGCTGGCATTCAGCAAGCAATAAACGCCAGCGGCAGGTCGCGAATCTGTTCGCGCAGCGGCGGCTGATAGTGGCCGTCGCTGATCAGTTCATGCAGCAGCTCTTCGCGCAGTTGGTGGAACTCGAAGCTGCTGCGTTGGCGTGGGTGGGGCAGGGCGATGTCCACCACCTGTTTGATGCGCCCTGGCCGCGGCTCCATCACCACCACGCGGTCGGCTAGGAAAATCGCTTCTTCCACATCGTGGGTCACCAGCACCGTGGTGATTTTGGCGCGGGCGCGAATTGCCAACAGCTCGTCCTGCATCTGCTGGCGGGTCAACGCATCGAGGGCGCCGAACGGCTCGTCGAGCAATAGAATGCGCGGGCTGGCCACCAGGCCACGGGCGATTGCCACACGTTGCGCCATGCCGCCGGACAGCTGATGCGGATAAGCGCGGGTAAAGTCGGTAAGGCCCACCAATTCGATAAAGTCACCGATGCGCCGGTTGCGCTCGGCCTCGCTCAACGGCTCGTTGACCAGGCCCAGGCCGATGTTTTCCGCGACGGTCAGCCAGGGGAATAACCGGTGCTCCTGGAACACGATGCCGCGTTCGCCGCCGATGCCCTTTACGGCATGGCCGTCCACCCGGATCTCGCCACGAAACTGCGTATCCAGCCCCACCAGCAGGCGCAGTAGCGTAGATTTGCCGCAGCCACTGGAACCCACAATCGCCACGAACTCGCCTTCGGCAATGTCCAGGTTGAATTCGCGAATCGCCTCCAGCTCAAAGCCGTCGACGTCAAAGGTCTTGCCCACATGGTTGAAGCTGACGATAGGTGCGTTCATGCGTGTCTCCAGCGCGTGGCGCGGGTTTCGATGCGTTGGCCGATAAGGTTGAGCGTGGCGCCGGTGAGGCCCACCAGCAGCATGCCGCTCATGATCAAATCCATTCGCAGCAGCTGTTGGGCGCCGATCATCAGGCTGCCGATGCCGCCGTTGGATGGCATGAAATATTCCGCGCCGATGGTGCCCAGCCAGGCATAGATCAGGCTCAGGCGCAGGCCGGCGAAGATCCCCGCCGCCGCGCCCGGCAGCACCAGACGGCGCAGGCGCTGGAACAGGTTCAGGCGTAGCACTTGCGCGGCTTCGCGCAGCTGTGGAGACAGGTTCAACACGCTGCGTTGGGTGGCGATAAACAGCGGAAAAAACGCCGCCAGGGCGATAAACACCGACTTGGCCAATTCACCCAGGCCGAACCAGGCGGTGAGTAATGGCACCCAGGCGAAAATCGCGATCTGGCGCAGCGCGGCCAGCGTCGGCCCGAGCACTCGCTCGCTGCGTCGCGACAAACCCAGCCACAAACCCATGGCAAACCCCAGGCTGGCGCCGAGCAACAAGCCTCCCAGCGTGCGGCCGAGGCTTTTGCCCAAGGCGCCGGACAGGCTGCCATCCAGCACACCCGCGCCGGTGGTTTGCAGCACGGCCCATGGGCTGACCAGAATATTCGGGTCCACCCAAGCGAGATCCGTCGCCACCTGCCACAACGCCAGCAAGAGCAGCGGCAACAACCACGGTTGCAGGCGTTGCCACCCCTCATAACGCGGGCCGCGGCGAATCTGCGCAGTGGCCGGGTGCGGCCAGTGCGCCCATTTGCGGTCCAGCCAGCCGATGCCGCGATCCATCACCACGCCCAGCACACCGATGACCACGATGCACACGAAGACAATATCGAGCATGAACAACTGGCGTGCCCAGACCATCAGGTAGCCGATGCCTTCGCTGGAGGCCAGCAGTTCCACGGTCAGCAACGAGGTCCAGCCCGCCGCCAGCGCCAGGCGCACACCGGCCATGAAGGCTGGCAACGCAGCGGGCAGGATCAGCCGACGAATCAGCAGGTGCGTGGGCAGGCGCAGCACGCGGGCGGCTTCACGCAGGTTGGGTTGCGCGTCACGCACACCGACCAGTGTGTGCAAGGTAACGGGCACCACAATCGCCTTCACCAGCACCACCAGTTTCAAGGTCTCGCCGATGCCGAAAAACACCATGAACAATGGGATCCAGGCCAGGGTCGGCACTTGCGACAACGCGCTGAACGTGGGGAACACCAGGCGTTCGGCGCGCGCGCTGAAACCTAATAGCGCACCCAATACGGCTCCCGCGCCGATACCGGCCAACAGCCCCCAGAACAAGCGCTGCAAGCTGATCGCCAGGTTGCTCCATAGCTCGCCGCCGGCCAGCTCTACGGCGCTGCTCCACACCAGCGACGGCGCGGGCAAAATTTGTTCGCTCATCCACTGATTACGGCTGGCCAACCACCACAGCGCAAACAGTGCCAGCGGCAACAGCCAGGGCAGCAGACGCTCACCGAGCAAGGGCCAGCGCGGAGCGGGGGCTGAAAGAGGCAGGCTCAACTGTGAAGTGCGGGCCATAGCGGACCTCCCTCGGCGTTATGTGATTTCGATCTTATAAAAACGGAATCAAGATGATTGTGAGATAAGAAAAATCATTTAAAGCCTCTGCCTGGCACGCATCCAATGCATTCGAAGAATATTTTTGATGCTGTTTATGCATACGCCGCTGGAGCCAGCGTTTCTGCTCGCATAGTCCAAAAAGCTATTAAATTGTGAATTTATAGTATTTAAAGTTTTGCTCGGGCTGTGCCTACTTTCTGCTCCCCAGGCGACCGTCGCCCACCAGGAGCTGCGCTTATGAAACTGCCCTTCAAACGTCTGATCAGCCTGTTCGCGGGCACCGCGCTGGCCGGGTTGGTACACGCTGCCGACCTCAAGGAAATCCGCATCGCCGTGCCCGACCTGAGTGCCGGCAGCCAGCACAGCGGCGGCGGTATAACGGATGTATTGCGCGAGCAGCAGATCTTCGAAAAGGCCTTTGCCGACCAAGGCATCAAGATTCAGTGGAATTACTTCAAGGGCGCAGGTCCTGTGATCAATGAAGCCTTCGCCAATGGCCAGGTGGACCTGGCCTACCTGGGCGATCTGGCGGCGATCATCGGTCGCTCCAATGGGCTGGACACGCGTTTGCTCAGCGCCACGGCACGTGACGTCAAGCAGTACCTGGGCGTGGTGCCGGGCTCGGGGATCAAGACCCTGCAAGACCTCAAGGGCAAACGTGTGGCGGTGTTCCGTGGCACGGCCAGCCAGTTGTCGTTCGACAGTGCATTGGCCAGCCAGGGCTTGAATGAAAAGGACCTGAAGGTCATCAACCTGGATTTCAACGCGGCGGGCGCGGCATTGGCCGCCAAGCAGATTGATGCGACCTGGGGCGGTTCGAACCTGACGGCGTTGCAGGCCAAAGGGCTGGCGGAAATACCGCTCACCACCAAGGACCTCGGCGGCGCCGGCAGCGTCCAGGCGGTGCTGGTGGGCAGCAAACAGTTCGTCGAAGAACACCCCGACGCGGTAGCCAAGTTGCTCAAGGCCCAGCGGCAAGCGGTGCAGTGGTTGACCACCGACAGCAACAAGCAGGCCTATATCGAGCTAGTGTCGGGGCGAGCCAGTTACCCACCGGTGATCCTGACCAACGACTTGAAAGACCAGCAGCTCAGCGAGATTTTCCCGGCGACGCTGGACCCGGTGTTCCTCGGCAAGTTGCAGGGCGCGGTGGATTTGGCGTCCAAGGAGCGGCTGATTCGCAAGTCGTTTCAGGTGAGTGACTGGGTGGCGCCGAACCTGGCGGCGGCGGGGCTCTGAGGTTTTTGGTGGCTGGGATATTGCTATCGCAGGCAAGCCAGCTCCCACAGGGGAATGCATTCCAACTGTGGGAGCTGGCTTGCCTGCGATGAGGCCCGTCAAACCGCCACACTCACCTCCTGCCTGTCGACCTCCACCAATGTCTCGATCATCGCCTTGGCCGCCGGCGACAACCTCGCTCCCGTGCGGCTGACAATCCCACAACGCGCGCTCATGGTCTCCATGTTCTGCGGCAGGTTGCGCCAGTGCAGCAGCACCAGCGAACCCTGTGCGATGTCCTCGGCAAAAGCTTCCTCGGTGCCCACGCCGATGGCGTTCGATTGCAGCACGATTTTTACCAGCGCCGGGAAGTGTTCAGTCTGAATGCTGGGTGAAAAGTCCATGCGCCCACTCAGGTTCGCCAGCAGTTTACGAATGCCCTGAGAGATCAGCGGCGAGGCCAGCGGGTAGTCGAACATGTCGTTGGTCGACAGGCTGTCCTTGGCCAGTAACGGGTGGCCTGGGCGGCAGAAAAACACGCCGCGCTTGGGCGTCAATGCGCGGGTCTGGAAGTTCGGGTCGGCCTCGAACTGGCGGATATCGGCGATAAAGAATTCGATCTCTTCACGACTCAAGGCGCGGCTGAGTTTCTCCCAGTTATCCACCTGGAAGCTGGTGCGGATTTTCGGGTGCGCGCCAATAAAACGCGCCACCGCGTCCGGCACCAGTTTTACTGCTGGCGCCGGGCCGCAACCAAAGCGCAGGTCGCCGGCGTCGAGCTTGGTCATGCGCGTGACTTCACTGCTCAGCAGCGCAGCGCCGTGTACCAGGGTCAAGGCATGTTGCAGCACCACCTGGCCTTCTGGCGTAGGGCGCAAGTCCTTGTGGCCACGGTCGACCAGTACGCAGCCGAACTCCTGTTCGAGCCCCTGGATGCTGCGGCTGAACGCCGGTTGGGTGATGCCCATGGCGTCGGCTGCGCGCACGAAACTGCGGTGTTCGTTGAGGGCGATGAAGTACCGAAGTTGGCGAAGATCCATATGCTTTCCCGGCATTTGAAAAATAGGTCGAAGGCATTTGCGACCGTGGGAGCTGAGGTTTTAAATGCAAGCTCTTATTCCGTCAACGAAGCATTGATTCATTTGCTAGATCTAAATTGCATATGAATAGAGCGTTGCAGGAAAGCATCCCACCATCAGCAGGCACATGAGGGTCATCACAATGAGCAACGCCGCATTAGCTGTTCAACCCGTCGCCCAGGCGCTCGACATCCACCCGGTGGCTGGCCGCATCGGCGCCGAGATCCGTGGCATCAAACTCTCCGGTGACCTGGATGCCGCCACCGTCGAGGCCATCCAGCACGCACTGGTGCAGTACAAAGTGATCTTTTTCCGCGAGCAAACCCACCTCGATGACCAGAGCCAGGAAGCCTTCGCGCACCTGCTCGGCGAGCCGATCGCACACCCGACGGTGCCGGTGCGCGACGGCACGCGCTTCCTGTTGGAGCTGGACGGTGCCCGTGGCCAGCGCGCCAGTTCCTGGCACACCGACGTGACCTTCGTCGACGCCTACCCGAAGGCATCGATCCTGCGGTCGGTACTGGCGCCAAAATCCGGTGGCGACACGGTGTGGGCCAACACGGCCGCCGCCTACAACGACCTCAGCGCCGACCTGCGCGCACTCGCCGACAACCTGTGGGCCGTGCACAGCAACGAGTACGACTACGCCGGGCGCAAGCCGGATGTGTCGCTGGAAAAGCTTGAGGAGTACCGCAAAATCTTTACTTCCACCGTGTATGAAACCGAGCACCCAGTGGTGCGTGTACATCCGGTCAGCGGTGAAAAAACCTTGCTGCTGGGGCACTTCGTCAAACGGCTCAAAGGCTATTCCCAGACCGAATCGGCGCAGCTGTTCAACCTGCTGCAGGGCCACGTCACCCGCCTGGAAAACACCGTGCGCTGGCGCTGGAACACCGGCGACGTGGCGATTTGGGACAACCGCGCCACTCAGCATTACGCGGTGGACGACTACGGCACCCAGGAACGCATCGTGCGTCGAGTGACGCTCAAGGGCGATGTGCCGGTGAGTGTGCAAGGGCAGCGCAGCCAGACCACCAAAGGCCTCTAAGCCAGGTTGGAGATTAAACAATGTGGGAGCTGGCTTGCCTGCGATGCAGGCACCTCGGTGTATGAGTCACACCGAGGCGATGCTATCGCAGCGGTGCGACGATTCGACAAGCCAGCTCCCACATTAGTTTTTTGTGTGTTTACCAGACGCCGATTTTCACTACCTTTTCCGCCTCAGGCTCACCGTACCGGAACCACTGGCCACGCGAATCAACCTCCGCATGGCTGATGGTCGTACGCCGCTTCAACCCACGCAGCCATTCGAACAAATACCCCAAGTGCGTCTCGCGCACCGCCGCATACGCCGGGTCCTCGCCCAAGTCGTGTACTTCCTGCGGGTCATTTTCCAGGTCAAACAGCTGTGGACGAAAGCCGTCATAGGCCAGGTATTTCCAACGCTCACTGCGCACCATGGTCATGCGGCAGCGGTCGATGGGCTGCGCCAAACGCTCACGGGCTGGGGCCTGGAAGGCATAGTCGTATTCAGCGATGGCGTAGTTGCGCCAGGTGATGGGTTCGCCGTGCAGCAGCGGGATCAGCGAGCGGCCTTCAAGGCGATGGTCTGCGGCCGGCAAGCCCAGGGCATCGAGGAACGTTGGCAGGGCGTCGATGGTTTCTACCAGGCGCTCATCCACCGCGCCACGGCTGATATCGGCACTGGCACGCGGGTCGCGCACGATCAGTGGAATACCCACCGCAGGCTCCAGCAGAAACTCTTTTTCGCCGAGGAAGTGGTCGCCGAGGAAGTCGCCATGGTCACTGGTGAACACGATCAATGTGTCATCCCAGCGGCCGTTGCTTTGCAGAAAATCGAACAGACGCCCGAGTTGATCATCGACTTGTTTGATCAGGCCCATGTAGGTCGGAACCACTGTGAGCCGCACTTCATCACGGGAAAAATTCACGCTTTCCTGATGCTGACGGAAAGCCTGGTAGACCGGATGATCACTGGTTTGCGCAGGCTGAATCGGCGCCTGGATATGCTCGGCGCCATACAGCGCGTGGTACGGCGCCGGAGCGATGTAGGGCCAGTGCGGCTTGATGTAAGACAGGTGCAAACACCACGGCTGCTCGCCTTGTTCAGCGATAAAGTCGATGGCGCGGTCGGTGGTGTAGACGGTTTCCGAATGCTCCTCGGCGACGCGTGCGGGTAGCCCCGCGTTGCGCATATGCCAGCCGCTGAGCACTTCGCCGTTTTCACCGGCTGCAGCGTTGGCCCATTCATGCCACGGGTTTGTGCCGTCGTAGCCGTGCTCGCGCAGGTACTGAGTGTAGGGCGCGGACTCGCGTTTTTCCGCGAACAGGGGGCTGTCGGGGTAGATGCCGTCATGGCGCAAATAAGCGTCGAAACCCACCTCATTGAAAGGCTCGGCCTGCTGGCTGTCGGGGTCGATATTCAGGCGCTGCAAGGCCTCAAGGTTCGGCGTGGCGTGGGTCTTGCCCACCAGCGCGGTGCGGATGCCATGGGGGCGCAGGTAGTCGCCGATGGTCAGCTCTTCCAAGGGCAACGGCACCGCGTTCCAGGCCACCTGATGGCTGCTGACATAGCGCCCGGTGTACGCCGACATCCGCGACGGCCCGCAAATGGTGCCTTGGGTGTAGGCGCGGCTGAAGCGCACGCCAGCGGCGGCGAGACGGTCGATATTGGGCGTGTGCAAATGCGCGTGGCCGTAGCACGACAGGTAATCGCGGCGCAGTTGATCGCACATGATGTAGAGCACGTTGCGCACGGGTTGGGAGTTGGACATGAGGCTTCACCGGACTGAGGACAGGTGAAGGTTTTCGCTGTTCGGGTGGTGGGCTGGCAAGTGCATTTGAGGACTGGGTTTTATGCAGGGAATGCATGGGTGTTGCTACTGGCGCTATCGCAGGCAAGCCAGCTCCCACACTTGAAATGCGTACCCCTGTGGGAGCTGGCTTGCCTGCGATAACGCCCGCTCAGACAGCGAGATTTTCCAGGGCACACACATCCTCATCCAGCTCATCGATCTGCTTGATCTGCTCAATCATCGCCTCCGCCAACGGCGACAGCCGATACCCCGCCCGACTGACAATCCCGTAGCGCGTATAGCGCTCCTCCAAGTCCTCCGCCAGCCCATCAATCTTCAAACACACCAACTCACCCCGCGCCATGTGCAGCACATCGCTGTTGGCGCTGACGATGCCGATCGCATCCGAGCGCAGCACCACGCCCATCAGGCTGTAGCCGTTTTCGCATTCCACATTGGGCAGGTAATCCGGCCGGCCGCTGAGGTCGACGATGACCTTGCGCAGGTTCGGCGGGCGAATCGTCACCGCCAGCGGGTAGCTCATCAGCTCGCCGGCGCTGACGCTTTCGCGCTTGGCCAGCGGGTGCCCGGCGCGACAGCAGAAGTACCAGCGCCGCGCACGCAGGCGGTGGGTGTGGTAGTCCGGGTTGGCTTCGAAGTGGCGGGTGTCGGCGACGAAAAATTCGAACTCTTCGCTGAGCAGGCGCTTGCTCAAACTTTGCCAGTCATCCACCTGGAACTGCACGCGGGCCTTGGGGTAGCGCCCGATAAAACTGCCGATGGCACGCGGGATCAACCCGGCAGCGGGCGCCGGGCCACAGCCGAAGCGCAGTTCACCGGCTTCCAGGCCATTGAACTGGCTGATCTCGTTGGCCAGTTGTTGGGCGCCGCTGACCAGGCGCCGTGCATGTTCGAGCAGCACCTGGCCTTGTTTGGTCGGCGCCAGGTCCTTGCGGCCACGGTCCACCAACTGGCAACCGGCACTGTGTTCCAGCGCCTGGATGCTGCGACTGAACGCCGACTGCGACAGGTTCACGGCCAACGCCGCCGCGACAAAACTGCGTTGTTCGGCAAGGGCAATGAAGTGGCGAAGTTGGCGCAAGTCGATATGCATTTTTCACATCAAAAATATCCGGGAAATGCATTGGCTATGCATTAGGTCGACTCCTTATAAAGGCTATCTCTTATGCAGTAAATGTTCGTAAAAACATAAATAAATAACCTATTGGAATATTGGATGAACAATATTTCCAGGTTTCGGAGCCGCTTATGAGTCTGTTGAAGTCCTTGCCCCTGGCCATGTTGGTGGCCGGCAGCACCAGTTGGTCGCCGACCCAGGCCGCCGAAACACCTGCGCCTGCCGGCAAGGGCGAAAACGCCAGCGGCCAGCTTGAGACCGTCACTGTGACCGCACGGCGGCGTACCGAAAGCGCGCAGGAAGTGCCGACGCCCATGAGCGTCATCGGCGGCCAGGCGCTGGAGAGCCAGCGGGTCTACCGCATTCAGGATTTGCAGCAACTGGTGCCCAGCGTCAACGTCGCTTATATGCATGCGCGTCAGTCCAGCGTGTCGATTCGCGGGTTGGGCAACAACCCGGCCAGCGACGGTCTGGAAGGCAGCGTGGGGCTGTATATCGACAACGTTTATCTTGGGCGGCCGGGCATGGCGGTGTTCGACTTGATGGACATCGAGCAGCTCGAAGTCTTGCGCGGCCCGCAAGGCACCTTGTTCGGCAAGAACACCACGGCGGGCGTGATCAATATCAGCACGCGCGCGCCGAGTTTTACCCCGGAGCGCAGCATCGAAACCTCGTTGGGCGAGGACGGTTATTTCCAGACCAAGGGCACGATTTCCGGCCCGCTCACCGACGAGTTGGCGGGGCGTTTTTCGGCCTATCGCACACGCAGCGATGGCGACATCAAGAACGAATACGACGGCCATGATCTTAACGGCGGCTCACGCCAGGGCTTTCGCGGGCAGTTGCTGTACAAGCCCAGCGACACCTTCAACCTGCGCTGGATCGGCGACTACAACGAAGAAGATTCCAGCGCCGGCACCCGCGTGCTGTACAGCACGGGGCCGACCATCAATGGCACCAACCTCTATCAATCCCGGGCCGCAGCGGCGGGCGCGACCCTGGTGGATGGCACCCATCGCAAGGTCAACCTGGACAACGACCAGCATGTCACCGTGTTCCAGGGCGGCACTTCATTGGAAGCCAACTGGACGTTGCCGAGTGACTTCACCCTGACCTCGGTCAGCTCCTATCGCTGGTGGAATTTCACCCCGCGCAATGACGACGGCCTCAACGTGCCGGCGTCGTATAACGCTGGCGTGTCGGTAGAGGATAAGCAGTGGTCCCAGGAATTCCGCCTGGCCTCGCCCACCGGCGGTTTCTTCGACTATGTGCTGGGCGCCTATTACTTCGGCAACTCGCTGGATAACAAATCCTTCGCCTATTACGGGCCCAAGGCGGATATCTGGAATGGCACGCCGACCGGCGCGCTGAATGATGTGAGCACTGTCGGCAACGGGCATATTCGCACCGACAGCTTTGCCCTGTTCGCCCAAGGCACCTGGCACCTCACGGAACGCCTGGATTTCACCGCCGGTGTGCGCGGCACCTACGAAGAAAAAAGCGCCTGGGTCAGCCGCAATGCACCCGTGGGTGGCGCTGCGGTCACCGGCGCCGCTGCCACGGCGCGGCGCGGGCGCACCGGCGCGTATGACTCCGGCGATCTCAACCAGTACAGCGCTACGCCGTCGGGGCTGCTCAACCTGAGTTATCACTTCAACGATAATTTGTTGGGCTATGCGACGTTGTCCCATGGCGAGAAGTCCGGCGGGGTGAATTTGGTGGTGGGTTCTGCGCCGACGGC
This sequence comes from Pseudomonas sp. PA-5-4B, assembly GCF_021606215.1. Taxonomy (NCBI): domain Bacteria; kingdom Pseudomonadati; phylum Pseudomonadota; class Gammaproteobacteria; order Pseudomonadales; family Pseudomonadaceae; genus Pseudomonas; species Pseudomonas sp. PA-5-4B. The sequence continues at coordinate 46,396 of NZ_WKDB01000013.1, forward strand.
TGGGGCCGATTCACTGCTGGTGGGCACCGAGCGCGCCAACAACGCCGAGTTGGGGTTTAAAAGCACGCTGTGGGACCGCCGCCTGCAACTTAATGCCAACCTGTTCTGGACCCAGGTCAACGGCTACCAGACCAACGCCTACGACCAGGAAAACCGCGTGCAATACCTGACCAACGCAGGTTCGGTGCGCTCACGCGGCGTGGAAGTGGAAAGCACGCTGGTGCCGATCCAAGGCCTGACGTTGAACATTAATGGCTCGTTCAACGATGTGAGTTACCTGTCTTACAAAGATGCGCCGTGCCCACCGGAGGTCAGCTTGCGTCCGGGTGCGCCGGCCTCCTGCGACCTGAGCGGCCACCAAGTGGTGGGCGCGTCCAAGTGGATCGCCAACGCCAACGGCGAGTACAAGTGGAACCTGGATAACGGCTTCGAACCTTACGTGACCGCCAGCTACGCATTCCGCTCCAAAGCGGTGGGCACGGTGGAGGATTCCGACTATGGGCAGATTCCGGCCTACGCGGTGGTCAACCTCTCTACCGGCCTGCGCGGCAACTACCAGCAAGGGCAGTGGGATGTGTCGTTGTGGCTGAAAAACGCCTTCGACAAAACCTACTACACCACCCTGTGGACGGGCGGCAATGGCGGCTACGAAGGCTTGCTGGGCACGCCGCGCACCCTAGGCGTGACTGGGCGCTACGACTTCTGAGCCAATGCGATAGGTGGCCGGGCTGAACACCCGCGTCACCACCAGCATCGCCAGCACCGTGACCGTCAGCACCACCCAGGCGCTGACGAAGTTGCCGGTAAGTTCGCGCAGCCAGCCGGTCAGCCACGGCGAAATCGCGTTGATCAAAAAACCTACGCCTTGCACGAAAGCCGCCAGTTGCCCGGCTTGGCGCGGGTCGCGGTGGTGGTCCAGGGTCAGCAGCAGGCTCAGGGCGAAACACGCGCCCAGGCCAAACCCGCACAAGGCGACCCACAGGTGCGGGTACTCCAGCGGTGCGAGGATCAGGCCGAGGTAGCCGACTGTCTGTGCCAACAGGCTGATGCCGAGCAGTGGGCGACGGTCGATACCGCGCTGGGCCAGCACCGGCATCAACAGCGCAGCGGTCACCTGGAAGATAGTCATGAACGCCAGCAACGAACCGCTCGGCAACACGCCCCAACCCAGTTGCTGGTAGTAGGCCGGCAGCCACGCCACCATGCTCATGTAGCCGCAATTCACCAGCCCGAAATACAACGCCAACAGCCAGGCTCGACGATTGCGCAGCCCCTTGAATGCAGGCGCGATTTGCAGGTTTCTCGCCGCGCCCAACGGCAGCCAGGCCCACAACAGTAACGCCCCCAGCGCGGGTAACAGCCACACGCCGAGCCCTGCCTGCCATTGCTGAAAATGCGTGGCCACCAGCGGGCTGAGCAACGCTGCCAGCCCGCCGCCAGCCATCAACGAGGCTGAGTACACACCCATCGCCACCGGCACGCGGTGATGAAATTCGCGCTTGATCATTGCCGGCACCAATGCCTGGATCAGCGCCACACCGGCACCGCCCAGCAACGCGGTAACCAGCAGCGCCGACGCCTGGCCCATCAACCAGCGCGCCAGGCACGCCAGCAGAATCATCATCAAGCCAAGGGCAATGCCGCGCCGCTCGCCCAGACGCGCTTCCACGCGCACGCCGACCAGCGCCACCAGGCCCATGCACACCACTGGCAGGCTGGTGAGCAGGGCGCTGCTTTGGAAGCTCAGCCCGGTGGCCTGACGAATTTCGCCGAGCAAGGGGCTGATGGAGCTGAGGATGGGGCGCAGGTTCAGGCCCAGTACAACCAAAAGGCCCCAGCCGGCCAATTTTCCTGCGAATGAATGGTTGAGCGTCATGCACGGCCTGTCGTCTGCGCAAAAGAGGCGTGAAGTATGGCGAGCCGCCAGAGTATTCTGAAATTAAATATAACCATGCCAACCAGTGGCAAACGCAATGGTGAAAAACATGTTCGATCCCGTGTTGCTGCGCAGTTTTATCGCCGTGGTGGATTGCGGCAATTTCACTCGCGCTGCCGAGCGCTTGCACCTGACCCAATCCACCGTGAGCCAGCAGATTCGTCGCCTGGAAGACGCCGTGGCATGCCAGTTGCTCGACCGCGATCAACGCCACGTGGTGCCCACCGCCGAGGGCGAGCGTTTGCTGGCCTACGCGCGGCGCATCCTCGCGCTGCATGAGGAGGCCGCCGATGTGTTGATCAACCAGCAAAGCGACGGCGTGTTGCGCCTCGGCGTGCCGGAGGACTTTGCCGCCGAGCGCCTGATGCCGTTGCTGTCGGCCTTCGTGGTGGCCTATCCGCGAGTGCGGCTGGAAGTCACCAGCGGTCTCGGTCCGGAACTGCAGCGGCAATACCGCGCCGGTGAGTTCGACGTGTTGCTGGTCAAGCAGATGGGCGACAGCGATGACTGCCTGGCCTCGTGGCCGGAACCGCTGTGTTGGGTAGACAGCCGCAGCATGCCGTCGATTGGGCGCGACCCGCTGCCCTTGGTAGCGTTTCCGGTAGGCGGCTTGTACCGCAATGAAATGCTCCACCACCTGGAAGTCGGCGGTTGGCGTTGGCGTATCGGCTATTCCAGCGCCAGTTTGGCCAGCGTGTGTTCGGCGGTGGCGGCGGGGCTGGGCATCAGCCTGTTGCCGCGACGGGTGGTGCAGCCTGGGCATGTGGTACTGGGTGACGACAGTGGTTTACCCATGGTCCAGGGCGTGCGCCTTGCGCTGTATGGCCGCAGCGGCCTGGGGGCAGCGGGGCAAACGTTGCAGCGGCAATTGCTCGATTTATGCGCCAACAATCCATCTTGAAGCGTTCGACGAATGTTTTTTTGTGGCGAGCGGGCTCGCCAAAATCCATGCGTTTACTGAATATTTTTTATGCCTCTAAAGCATTCAAAAACAACCCCTTCGCCACAGGCCACGGCCAACGTGGCTTTGGCGTTTCAGGGTGTTTCGTTTATTCAATTTAGATCTATGTATAACTTTAAAGATTACTTTAAGAGATAAGCGTCTAACCCCGATGATTCAGCCCTCGACGGCCGCTTTGGCAGGCCTGTCGGTTTTTTGGTTTGAAAACCGTAGGGAGTGAATCAATGGGCAATGTCCAGACCGCCGCCAGTGCACCCGAGGCGCAGTGGCGCCAGGCACCGGGTGGTGAGTTGGTCGACCTTGGCCGGCCGCACCGCGCGCCGTTGGGGCAATTGCGTTTGCAGAAAACCCCGAAGCGTTTTTCGAGTCGTCGTGAAGGGATTCTGCTGGGGTTGCTGGTGTTGGCCCTGCACGGTGCGGTGATTTATTGGGTGAGCCAGAAGCCCACGCCGGTGTTGCCGATTGTGCCGCCGGAAATCCCGCCGATGACGATCGAATTTTCCCAACCCGCGCCGCCGGTGGTGGAGCCGCCTGCGCCTGTACCGCCGCCACCGCCTGTGGTGGAGCCACCACCGCCGGTGGTCGATGAGTTGGCCGCCAAACCAGCGCCGCCCAAACCTGTTCCAAAACCCAAGCCGAAGCCGGTGCCAAAACCTGAACCCAAACCTGTGCCAAAAGCGGTCGAGCAACCGCCTGCGCCACCGAAGCCTGCGCCTCCAGCGCCAGCAGCGCCACCGGCACCTTCACCTGCGCCGGTGACACCTGCTTCGGCCAACGCCGCGTACTTGAAGAACCCGGCGCCGGAGTACCCGTCACTGGCCCAGCGCCGTGGCTGGGAAGGCACGGTGTTGTTGCGCGTGCATGTGTTGGCCAGCGGCAAGCCGGGTGAGGTCCAGGTCCAGAAAAGCAGCGGTCGCCAGCAACTCGACGACGCCGCATTGACCGCCGTGAAGCGTTGGAGCTTCGTGCCGGCCAAGCAGGGCGATGTGGCCCAGGACGGCTGGGTCAGCGTTCCGATCGATTTCAAGATTCACTAACTATTCGGCAGCGGTGTGTTGGACACGCCGCCACCTGCACAGAGGGAAAACATCATGGCATTAGCATCTCCACTTGAATCCATCGAAAGCGCGGTGATCTGGCTGCTGGTGGTCTTTTCGGTCGCCACCTGGGGCCTGGCGTTGTTGAAGGGCGTGCAGTTCGGGCGCCTCAAAGCGCAGGATCGCAAGTTTCACAAACAGTTCTGGGCGGCGTCGAGTCTCGATTCCGCCGCTGAGCTGACCGAGACCCAGCCCGGCGCCGCAGCCCGTGTAGCCCAGGCCGGTTATGCCGCGATCCAGGTCGGCGATGCCCCGCACGCGGCAGACTTGAGCCAGGCCATCAATCACCAGGACCGCCTTGAACGTGCCCTGCGCCAGCAGATCGTGCGTGAGCGCCGCTCTTTGGAAACCGGCCTGGCCGTGGTCGCCAGTATTGGCAGCACCTCGCCGTTTATCGGCCTGTTCGGCACCGTGTGGGGCATCATGGAAGCCCTCAAAGGCATCAGCGCTGCCGGCTCGGCCAGCCTGGAAACCGTGGCCGGCCCGATTGGTGCGGCATTGGTCGCCACCGGTGTGGGTATCGCGGTCGCGGTGCCGGCGGTGCTGGTCTACAACTACTTCCTGCGTCGCCTGAAGCTCACGGCGGCGGACCTGGATGACTTCGCTCACGACTTCTACAGCCTGGCGCAGAAGAATTCCTTCCGCGTGCTGCTGCACCCTACGCTGACCAAAAGCGCGGCAGGCACCGCGCAAAAAGTGAAGGAGGCGTCCTGAAATGGCCTTCTCCACGCAAGACAGTGATGAGGTGCTGAGCGAGATCAACGTCACGCCGCTGGTGGACGTGATGCTGGTGCTGCTGGTGGTGTTTATCGTCACCGCGCCGTTGTTGACCAATTCGATCCCGATCAACCTGCCCAAGACCCAGGCCGTAGCCCCGGTGGAGCAGAAAGACCCGCTGGTGGTAAGCATCGACGGCGCCGGCAAATTGTTTATCAACAAGGACGAAATCCAGCCCGACCTGCTCGAGTTCAACCTGCAGGCGGCCAAGGCCAAGGACCCGCAAGTGCGGGTGCAACTGCAGGCCGATGATGGTGTGAATTACGGCGAAGTGGCGCGAGCCATGGCGTCTATCGAGCGCGCAGGCATCACCAAGCTGTCGGTGATTACTGCACGTTAAGTTTCAAAAGCCTCGACAATTTTTTGGCCGTCTCCTTGGCAGGGTGCGGCCTTTTTTTTGCCTGGTATTTACCTGATTTCCACTGTGCAACCCGGTCCATGTGGGAGCTGGCTTGCCTGCGATAGCGGTCTCTCAGTTACAGATGTATCGACTGACCCACCGCTATCGCAGGCAAGCCAGCTCCCACATTTTTAAGTATCCGTGTGATTGATATTTTGGTTATTAATAAATAGCTTCTTATTCCTTAACGAATATAACCCTCGTCCCTATACTGACCAGCAACGTTAAACGCTGCAGGAGGGCACACCCATGCACAGCGAGTCGATTCGTTATCTGATCGTGCCGGGCTGGCAAGGATCGCCAGAAGATCATTGGCAAAGTCATTGGCAGAACAGCCTGCCCAACAGTGCGCGTGTGGAGCAGGCCGATTGGCTTACCCCGCGTCGCGAAGACTGGGTGGCGGCACTGGCGGAGGCCATCGCCGCCGACAGCACGCCGGTGATTCTCATTGCCCATAGCCTGGGTTGCATCACGGTCGCCCATTGGGCGGCCACGGCGCCGGTGCATTTTCTACGCCAGGTGCGCGGCGCCTTGCTGGTGGCGCCGGCGGATGTCGAACGCCCCGCCTGTGCCCCCGCCCTGCGTAACTTTGCACCGATTCCCACGCACCTGTTGCCGTTTCCCAGCCAAGTGGTCAGTTCCGACAACGACAGTGCCGTCAGCGCCACCCGCGCCTTGGAGCTGGCCCGCAACTGGGGCGCCGAGGCCGGCATTTTGTCCGGAGCCGGGCATATCAATGTGAAGTCCGGCCACCAACGCTGGGAGCAGGGTTTTGCCTACCTCTATCGCCTGCAAAACCGCCTTGAGCATCACGCCCGGCGCCGTGCATAAATTTTTTCAACGCCCCGTCCCTGAGCGGATTTGGGGCGGGAGCCTGCCATGAGTCATGACACCTTCGGCCAGCCGTTGCTGACCTTTCCCGATGCTGAAAAAAGCCCGCTGAGCATCCGCGCCAAGGCGCTGGTGTTTGTCGACCCGCGTTCACGCCAGCTGCGTGAAGAACTGGAAAGCCTCGCACCGCGTGCGTTGCCGGTGTTGATTCGCGGTGAGACCGGCAGTGGTAAAGAGCTGCTGGCGCGGCATATTCACCGGGGCAGCGACCGCACGGGTTTGTTTGTGTCGGTCAATTGCGGCGCCATCAGCCCTACCTACGCGGATGCCGAATTGTTCGGCTATGCCGCCGGCAGCCATAGCGGAGCAGCCAGCAGCCGCGCCGGCTGGTTTGGCTCGGCCAATGGCGGCACCTTGTACCTGGACGAGATCGGCGATTTGCCGCTGCCGATCCAGGTGAAATTGCTCGCCGCCCTGGAAAACCACGAAGTCACCCGTGTCGGCGCTCATCAGCCAAGCCCGGTGGATGTGCGGCTGGTCGCCGCCACCAGTATCGACCTGGCCCAGGCCGTGGCCGCCGGAAAGTTTCATGAACGCCTGTTCCATTACCTGAGCGAAGGCCAGTTGGACCTGCCGGCTCTGCGTGAGCGGGTGGGCGACATTTTGTCCCTGGCTGAATATTTCCTCGGCATCTACAGCCAGCGCCTCGACCTGCCGGTGCCGCTGATCAGTGATGCCGCCCAGCGTGTGCTCGAGCATCACAGCTGGCCGGGCAATACCCGCGAGCTGGAAAACGTTATTCACTTTGCGCTCTTGGTAAGCAGTGGCGATGAGATTTTGCCCGAGCATTTGAACCTGCCCGCCGCCGGTTCTCCGTTGGAACAACTGCGGCGGATCTTCGCGAGTGCCAGCGCCGCGGAACAGCAAACCTTGCTCAGCTTTCTAAATGAGCAGCCGCAACATGAACAAAATGGAATATCAACGTGAATAAAAGATATTGTTCGGGAATAAAAAATCTAGGTATTGTCCATCCCACGCCGCGATAGCACTTCGCTGGCACACCATAAAAACGGTCGTCAGAGACGCCCCGGAATTTCGATAAGGACACTGCATGAAAAAGGTTCTGTTGTTTACCGCACTGGCGGCTGCCCTGACTGCAAGCTTCGCCCAGGCCAACGAGAAACTGGTGGTAGCGGCTACCCCGATCCCGCACGCGGAGATCCTTGAACTGGTCAAGCCGACCCTGGCTAAAGAAGGCGTGGACCTGGAAATCAAAGTCTTCACTGACTATGTGCAACCCAATACCCAGGTTGCCGAGAAGCGTCTGGATGCCAACTACTTCCAGACCCTGCCGTACCTGGAAAACTTCAACAAGGGCAAGGGCACCAACCTGGTCACCGTGATTGGTGTGCACGTTGAGCCCATCGGCGGTTACTCGAAAAAGATCAAGAACATTTCTGAACTCAAAGATGGCGCCACCGTGGCCATCCCTAACGAAGGCTCCAACGCTGGCCGCGCCCTGTTGCTGCTGCAAAAGAACGGTCTGATTACGCTAAAAGACCCGACCAATGCACTGGCTACGCCGAAAGACATCGCCAGCAACCCGAAAAACCTGAAATTCAAAGAGCTGGAATCGGCGCTGCTGCCACGCGTGCTGGACCAGGTTGACCTGGATGTGATCAACACCAACTACGCCCTGGAAGCTGGCCTGAACCCAGCCAAAGACGCGCTGATCATCGAAGACGCCAAGTCGCCGTACGTGAACTTCCTGGTGGCGCGCCCGGACAACAAGGACAGCGGCGCCATCCAGAAACTGGCCAAGGCCCTGACCAGCCCGCAAGTCAAAGCCTTCATCGAGAAGAAGTACAACGGCGCGGTAGTGCCTGCGTTCTGATGTAAACCAAACCCCCTTCAAGGTTTGAACGCCGACGGCTACTGCAGCGTCGGCGTTTTTTTATGCCTGAAACAAAATCAAATCCTGTGGGAGCTGGCTTGCCTGCGATTGATCGTTCCCACGCTCCGCGTGGGAATGCCTCCTGTGACGCTCCGCGTCACGAGCGGACGCAGAGCGTCCTGTGCTGCATTCCCACGCAGAGCGTGGGAACGATCACATTTGGGTTTTCAGTGGCTCAGAGCTCGCGGCTATTGATCGCCCGACGCAACGCCACCAGCCACTTCACCAGTTCCTGCGGATCAATCGGTTTCGCTTCGTTCATTATTCATTCCCTCGAAACACAGACCCAGCAACCATAGCCGCAGCCCGCCAAACCCGCGAATCCGCGGGTTATCTTTTTGGGTGATATCAATATGCTATTTGGGTATTTAAATTTTACTTTTTATGCCTTTAAAGTTCGCGCTACCCGGCGTTACCCATGCCGGAACGGACAGCGCCCGCCGCATTACCCCTGCGGCGTCATGGACTCAAGATGACCTTCGATTTTGCTTTTATCCTCAGCACCTTGCCGGCGTTTCTCAAAGCCGTGGGGGTCACGCTGCAAGTGGGTTTGATCGCCATTGCCACCTCCCTGCTGGTGGCGCTGATCAACGCCGCACTGCTGGTGTTTCGCACGCCCTACCTGTCGCGCCTGGTGGCGCTGTATGTGGAACTGGCGCGTAATACACCGCTGCTGATCCAACTGTTTTTCGTGTACTTCGCACTGCCGGCCCTGGGCTTCAATATCTCCGGGTTCTGGGCGGCGATCATCACCATGACCTTCCTCGGCGGCGCCTACCTCACCGAAGTGCTGCGCGCCGGCGTGGAAGCGGTGCCGCTGGCGCAGATCGAGTCGGGCAAGTCCATCGGCCTGTCGGACTGGCAATTGCTGCGTCATGTGATCCTGCCCCAGGCCGGTATCCTCAGCCTGCCGGCGCTGTTTGCCAATTTCATCTTTTTGCTCAAAGAGACCACCGTAGTGTCCGCCGTGGCGGTGCCGGAGATTCTCTACACCACCAAGAGCTACATCGCGCTCTACTACAAGACCTACGAAATGCTCGCCGTGCTGACGCTGATTTGCGTGTTGCTGTTCTTGCCGCTGTCGCTGCTGCTCAGCCGCCTGGAAAGGAGGCTCCAGCATGGCCAGTTCGGGTCTTGAGTTGTTGTGGGTGTCGTTGCCGCAATTGGGCAAGGGCGCGGCGCAAACCCTGTCGATTTCATTTTTGAGCATCGCCTTCAGCACTGTCGGCGGCGTGTTGTATGGCGTATTGCGCACCTTGAATAACAAGGTGATTAACGCGGTGCTGCGGGTTTATCTCGAGCTGTTTCGCGCGATCCCGGTGCTGGTGTGGTTGTACCTGCTGTTTTTCGGGCTGCCGATTTTCTTTGGCCTGAGCATTCCAAGCTTCTGGTGCGCGGTGCTGGTGCTGTCGCTATGGGGCGCCAGCGAGGTGGGCGAAGTGGTGCGTGGCGCGCTCCATTCGCTGCCACGCGGCCAGCGCGAGGCGGGGTTGTCGATTGGTTTATCCGACCCGCAACTGTACGGCTACGTACTGCTGCCCCAAGCCCTCAAACGCATGACGCCGCCGACCATCAACGTCTATACGCGCATCATCAAGACCAGCTCGCTGGCGGTGCTGATCGGCGTGGTGGATGTGATCAAGGTCGGCCAGCAAATCATCGAGCGCACCTACGAGTCGGTATTGATCTACGGCGTGCTGTTCCTGTTTTTCTTCTTTATCTGCTACCCGTTGTCGGCCGCCTCCAAGGTGCTGGAACGGCGCTGGGGCCAGGCATGAGCGCATTGATCGAGTTCCAGGGTTTCAACAAATTCTTCGGCGAGGCGCAGGTGCTCAAGGGCATCGACCTGAGCGTGCAGAGTGGCGAAGTGGTGGTGATCCTTGGCCCCAGCGGCTGCGGCAAAAGCACGTTGCTGCGTTGCCTGAATGGCTTGGAAGTCGCCCACAGCGGCAGCCTGCGTTTTGCCGGCAAGGAGTTACTGGACAAACACACCGACTGGCGCCAGGTGCGTCAGGACGTGGGCATGGTGTTCCAGAGCTACCACCTGTTCCCGCACATGAGCGTGCTCGACAATATCCTGCTCGGCCCGCTGAAGGTGCAAAAGCGCGACCCGCGTGAAGCCCGTGAGCAAGCAGAGAACCTGCTGGAGCGTGTGGGACTTGCCGACAAGCGCGACGCCTTCCCGCGACAGCTCTCCGGCGGCCAGCAGCAACGCATCGCCATCGTCCGTTCGCTGTGCATGAACCCGCAGGTCATGCTGTTTGATGAAGTCACCGCCGCCCTCGACCCGGAGATGGTCAAGGAAGTGCTGGAAGTGATTCAAGGCCTGGCCCGCGATGGCATGACCCTGTTGATTGTCACCCATGAAATGGCCTTCGCCCGCGCCGTCGCCGACCGCGTGGTGTTCATGGAGGCCGGTCGCATCCTCGAGCACAACACCCCCGAGGCATTCTTTACGAACCCGCAAACCGCACGCGCGCAGCAGTTCCTGGAGAAGTTCTCCTTTGTTTCAACACTGCCCAAAAAGACCAAGGAATTGGAGCTGATATGAAAAAACTACTGCTGCCACTGTTTGCCGTTGCCTTGCTGGCCGGCTGCGATAAAAAGGCCGAAGAGCCTGCCAAACCCGTCGCTGCTGCCAGCTACATCGACAGGATCAAAGCGCGGGACAAGCTGATCGTCGGCGTGTTTACCGACAAACCACCGTTTGGTTTCGTCAACGAAGCGGGCCGCTATGTGGGGTTTGATACCGACATTGGCCGCCAATTCGCCAAGGACCTGTTGGGCGATGAAAACAAGGTTGAGTTCGTAGCCGTCGAGCCGGCCAGCCGTATTCCGTTCCTGCAAAGCGACAAGGTCGACCTGATCCTCGCCAACATGACCGTGACGCCGGAGCGCAAGGAAGCGGTGGACTTTACCAACCCCAACTTGAAGGTCGCTGTGCAGGCGCTGGTGCCGAATGACAGCGCGGTGAAAAGCCTGGATGACCTGGCGACCCGCACCATCATCGTCACCACCGGCACCACCGCCGATATCTGGCTGACCAAGAACCACCCGGACTGGAAACTGCTCAAGTTCGAGAAAAACTCCGAGTCACTGCAAGCCCTGTCGGCCGGGCGTGGCGATGCCTACGCGCAAGACAACCTGGTGCTGTTCAGCTGGGCCAAGCAGAACCCTGGCTACCGCGTGCTGGAAGAGAAACTCGGCGATGAAGCGCCGATTGCACCGGCGGTGAAGAAGGGCAATATCGAACTGCGCGACTGGGTGAACGCGGAGCTGGCGAAGTTGGGTGAGGAGAAGTTTTTGCTCAAGCTGTATGACCAGTACGTGCGTAAAGAGCTGAGCGATGACACCAAGCCTGAGAGTGTGATTGTTGAAGGCGGGAAGTGGCAGGGCTGATATAGCTATCGCAGGCAAGCCAGCTTCCACATTTTGATGTGTGAATATCTTCAAATGTGGGAGCGGGCTTGCCCGCGATGAGGCCGGCCCAGTCATCTCTTATTCCGGCCAATGCCAGGCCGGCCCATCCAGAATCCCCTGGCCGACAATCTGAGTCTGCCCCAGCACCTTCTCCAGCACGATCGAATTGCATTCTTCATCTTGCTGCAACGCCGCAATCAAGCGGCTGGCATGCGACACCACCCACACCTGGCACTGCTTCGAGGCCTGGATAATCAAACGTGCCAACGCCGGTAATAAATCCGGGTGCAGGCTGGTTTCCGGTTCGTTCAGTACCATCATGGTCGGCGGCCGTGGCGTCAGCAGTGCCGCGATCAGCAGCAGGTAGCGCAAGGTGCCGTCTGACAATTCCGCTGCCGACAATGGCCGCAGCAAACCTTCCTGATAAAACTCAATTGCAAAACGCCCACCTTGCAACGGCTCGATATTCAGCCGTGCGCCGGGGAAGGCATCACTGACTGCGCGCTGCAACGCCTCGGGGTCGCCGATTTCGCGGATGGTCTGCAATGCCGCAGCCAAGTCGCGCCCATCGTGATGCAGTACCGGCGTGCGCGTGCCCAGTTGCGGCTGGCGCACGGGGGCGTCCACATCGCTGCGAAAATGATCATAAAAACGCCAGCCACGAATGCTTTCGCGCAGCAGCAACACCTCCGGCGAGCCGCGCAGGCTGCCGACCTGATCGAACAGGCTGTGATAGTTGGGCGTGTGCTGGGCCAATACGTCCCAGGCGCGGCCATCGCGTGCGCGCACCATCGGCCCGGACCGCTGCACCAGCAGGCTGGCCGGGCGGTAGATGTGACCGGCCCAGATGCATTCTTTCTTTACCTCCGGGTCCAGTTGGAACGCGGACAGGGTCTTTTCCGGCAACCCAAGGGAGATTGCGTAGCTGAAGTCCTCAGCGGCAAACCCCAGGCGCAGGCGTTTGACGCCCTGGCGCACGGTCGGCTCAACCGCCACCTCGCCATTGCGCATGCGTCGGCTGACGTTCTCGGGCCCGGCCCAGAAGGTCGAATCCAGCCCGCCTTCACGCGCCAATGCATTGATCACCCCGCCTTGGGCGGTTTCGGCCAGCAAGCGTAAAGCGCGGTACAGGTTGGACTTGCCGCTGCCATTGGGGCCGGTGACCAGGTTCAGCCGGGCCAGCGGCACCACCAGTTTATTGATCGAGCGGTAGTTGGCCACCGCGAGGGTTTTGAGCATGTGTATTTAGCCGGCGTGGGAACCCTTGGAGTATGGGATGCTCAATGCAGATAAGGAACCCTGATCTAAGCTCACAGTCGCATACTCACTGTCACATCGCGTCACGCAAAAGGAGCCTGCATGGGCGGTCGTATTTACACCTGTATTTTCGGATTGGGCCTGCTGACGCTGCTGAGCGGTTGTGGCCAGGAAAAGTCCGAACCCAAGGAACATTCGCGGGTGTTTGTGCAGGCCGTGCAACCCGCGGATTTTGCCGCCGCAGTGACCCTGACCGGCGATATCCAGGCCCGCGTGCAAACCGATTTGTCCTTTCGCGTGGGCGGCAAGATTATCCAGCGCATGGTCGACGTGGGCGACCGCGTGACCGCCAAGCAAGTGCTGGCCAAGCTTGACCCCAAAGACTTGCAGACCAACGTCGATTCCGCCCAGGCCCAGGTCGTGGCCGAGCAGGCGCGGGTCAAGCAAACCGCCGCCGCCTTCGTACGCCAGGAAAAGCTCCTGCCCAAGGGCTACACCAGCCGCAGCGAATACGACGCCGCCCAAGCCGCGCTGCGTAGCAGCCAGAGCGCTCTGGCTGCCGCCCAGGCCCAATTGGCCAATGCCCGCGAACAACTCGGCTATACCGCGCTGGTCGCCGATGCACCTGGCGTGATCACTGCACGCCAGGCCGAAGTCGGCCAGGTGGTGCAGGCCACCGTGCCGATTTTCAGCCTGGCCACCGATGGCGAGCGCGATGCGGTGTTCAACGTCTATGAATCCTTGCTGGTGGAGCCGCCGCCCGATGCGCCGATCACCGTGAGCCTGCTGGATAACCCGAGCATCAAGGCCGTGGGTAAAGTGCGCGAAGTCACGCCCGCCGTGGCGGCCAATACCGGCACCGTGCAAGTGAAAATCGCCCTGCAATCGCTGCCTAAAGGCATGCAACTGGGCTCAGTGGTCAGCGCCACGGCCAATGGCCCGGCCAAGGCCAGTGTGGAGTTGCCGTGGTCGGCGCTGACCAAAGACCTCAACGAACCCGCCGTGTGGCTGATTGACGGCGACGGCAAGGCGCAACTGCACAAAGTCACGGTAGCGCGCTATCTGACCGGCAAAGTGATCATTGGCGACGGCCTTAAAGGCGGCGAAAAAGTCGTGGTGGCCGGCGGGCAATTGCTGCACCCGGGCATGATCGTCGAGATCGCCCAGCAAGGAGTCCAGCCATGAAGCGCCTGACGGCATTGCTTGCCGCCAGCCTGTTGCTGGTCGCTTGTTCCAAAGAGGAAACGCCGCCCGAGCCCGTCCGCCCGGTGCTGTCCATGCAAGTGAAGTCCGAAGATCAGGAAAACCTCGGCCGCTTCGCCGGCACCATCCAGGCCCGCTACGAAAGCAACCTGGGTTTCCGCGTGCCTGGCCGTATCGCCCGCCGCGCCGTGGATGTCGGCGCCGAAGTGGAGAAGGGCGCCTTGCTCGCGGTGCTCGACCCCACCGACCAGCAAAACCAGTTGCGCGCCGCCCAAGGCGACCTGGCCCGCGTGCAGGCGCAGTTCATCAATGCCCAGGCCAACGCTCGGCGCCAGCAGGAACTGTTCAATCGCGGCGTCGGTGCCCAGGCCCAGCTGGATGTGGCGCAGACCGACTTGAAAACCACCCAGGCGACCCTTGATCAAGCCAAAGCCTCGGTCAACCAGGCTAAAGACCAACTCAACTACGCCGAACTGCGCACCGACCACGCCGGGATCGTCACCGCCTGGAATGCCGAGGCCGGACAAGTGGTCAGCGCCGGCCAGCAAGTGGTGACCCTGGCGCGCCCGGACATCAAGGAAGCGGTGATCGACCTGCCCGCCGGGCTTGCCGAGCGCCTGCCGCCGGACGTGGTATTCCTGGTCGCCGGGCAGCTCGACCCCAGCGTCAACACCACCGCCATCGTGCGCGAGATCGAACCCCAGGCCCAAAGCGCCACGCGCACCCGCCGCGCGCGCCTGACCCTGGCCGAGACGCCACCTGCGTTCCGCCTCGGCACCGCCATCAGCGTGACCCTGAGCACGGCCATTGCACCGCGTATCGAAGTACCGCTGACCGCCTTGCAGGAAGCCGACGGCAAAACCCGTATCTGGTTGCTCGACACCCAGAGCCAGACCGTGCTGCCGCGTGACGTCACGGTGATCAGCCGTGATGCCAACAGCGCCTTGCTCAACGGCGGCGTCAAACCCGGCGAACGCATCGTCACCGCTGGCGTGAACAGCCTGAAACCCGGGCAAAAAGTCAAAATCGACGAGGACAGCCCGCGATGAAAGGGAGCTTCAACTTATCCGACTGGGCCCTTAAGCATCAGTCCTTCGTCTGGTACTTGATGTTCGTCGCGCTGCTGATGGGCGTGTTCTCCTACATGAACCTGGGCCGCGAGGAAGACCCGTCGTTCACCATCAAGACCATGGTGATCCAGACCCGCTGGCCGGGCGCGACCCAGGAAGAAACCCTCAAGCAGGTCACCGACCGCATCGAGAAAAAACTCGAAGAACTCGACTCCCTTGACTACGTGAAGAGCTACACGCGGCCGGGTGAATCCACGGTATTCGTCTTCCTCAAGGACACCACCAGCGCCAAGGCCATCCCGGAGATCTGGTACCAGGTGCGCAAGAAGATCGACGATATTCGCGGCACCTTCCCCCAGGGTTTGCAGGGGCCGTCGTTCAACGATGAGTTCGGTGATGTGTTCGGCTCGGTCTACGCCTTTACCGGCGACGGCCTGTCGATGCGCCAACTGCGTGACTATGTGGAGCAGGTGCGTGCCGAAATTCGTTCGGTGCCGGGGCTGGGCAAGGTCGAGATGATCGGCCAGCAGGACGAAGTGATTTACCTGAACTTCTCCACGCGCAAACTCGCCGCGTTGGGCATTGATCAACGCCAAGTGGTGCAAAGCCTGCAATCACAGAACGCCGTGACGCCTGCCGGGGTGATCGAGGCCGGGCCGGAACGGATTTCGGTGCGCACGTCCGGGCAATTCGCCTCGGAGAAAGACCTGGCCAACGTCAACCTGCGGCTCAATGACCGTTTCTACCGGTTGGCGGACATTGCCGATATCAGCCGTGGCTACGTCGACCCGGCGCGGCCGATGTTCCGTTTCAACGGCAAACAGGCGATTGGCTTGGCCATCGCCATGCAGAAGGGCGGCAATATCCAATCCTTCGGCAAGGCGCTGCACACGCGCATGGACGAACTGACCGCCGACCTGCCAGTGGGCGTCGGCGTGCATAAGGTTTCCGACCAGGCCGAAGTGGTGGAAGAAGCCGTCGGCGGCTTTACCAGCGCCTTGTTTGAAGCGGTGATCATCGTGTTGGTGGTGAGCTTTATCAGCCTCGGCATGCGTGCCGGCCTGGTGGTGGCGTGCTCGATTCCACTGGTGCTGGCGCTGGTGTTCGTGTTCATGGAATACAGCGGCATCACCATGCAGCGGGTGTCGCTGGGCGCGTTGATCATCGCCCTCGGCCTGTTGGTGGACGACGCGATGATCACCGTCGAGATGATGATCACGCGCCTGGAAAAAGGCGAAACCAAGGAGCAGGCGGCGACCTACGCCTACACCTCGACGGCTTTCCCGATGCTCACCGGTACGCTGGTGACCGTCGCCGGCTTTGTGCCGATTGGCCTCAACGCCAGTTCGGCGGGTGAGTACACCTTCACCCTGTTTGCGGTGATTGCCGTGGCCATGCTGGTGTCATGGGTGGTGGCGGTGCTGTTCGCGCCGGTGATCGGCGTGCATATCCTCAGCGCCAAGGTAAAACCGCATGACGCTGAGCCGGGGCGCATCGGCCGCGCCTTCAATGGCGGCATGCTCTGGGCCATGCGCAACCGCTGGTGGGCCATCGGCATCACCGTGGGCCTGTTTGTAGCCTCGGTGTTTTCGATGCAATTTGTGCAGAACCAGTTCTTCCCGTCCTCGGACCGCCCGGAAATCCTCGTCGACCTCAACCTGCCGCAAAACGCCTCGATCAATGAGACGCGCAAGGCCGTTGACCGCCTTGAAGCAATCATCAAGGACGACCCGGACATTGCGCGCTGGAGCACCTACATTGGCCAGGGTGCGATTCGTTTCTACCTGCCCCTGGACCAGCAACTGGAAAACCCTTACTACGCGCAGTTGGTCATCGTGAGCAAAGGCCTGGAAGAGCGCGGTGCGTTAATTGCACGCCTGCAAAAACGCCTGCGCGATGATTTTGTCGGCATCGGCAGTTATGTGCAGCCGCTGGAAATGGGCCCGCCGGTGGGGCGGCCGATCCAGTATCGGGTGTCGGGCAAAGACATTGATCAGGTGCGCAAACACGCCATCGAACTGGCGACCTTGCTGGATAAAAACAGCCACCTGGGCGAGATCATCTACGACTGGAACGAGCCGGGCAAAGTGCTGCGCGTGGACATCGCCCAGGACAAGGCGCGCCAACTCGGGCTGTCGTCGGAAGACGTGGCGCAGTTGATGAACAGCGTGGTCAGCGGCGCTTCGGTGACCCAGGTACACGACGATATCTACCTGATCAACGTCGTTGGCCGCGCCGAAGATGCCGAGCGCGGTACGCCGGAAACCTTGCAGAACCTGCAGATCGTCACACCCAACGGCACCTCGATTCCGCTGCTGGCCTTCGCCACCGTGCGTTATGAGTTGGAGCAGCCGCTGGTATGGCGTCGCGACCGCAAGCCGACGATCACCATCAAGGCCTCGGTGCGCGATGAGATGCAGCCCACGGACCTGGTGAAACAGCTGGCGCCGACCATCGAGAAATTCAGCGCCGGGCTGCCGGTGGGTTACAAGGTGGCCACCGGCGGCACCGTCGAAGAAAGCGGCAAGGCCCAAGGCCCGATTGCCAAGGTGGTGCCGCTGATGCTGTTCCTGATGGCGACGTTCCTGATGATCCAGCTGCACAGCGTGCAGAAGATGTTCCTGGTGGCCAGTGTCGCGCCACTGGGCCTTATTGGCGTGGTGCTGGCGCTGATCCCCACCGGCACGCCCATGGGCTTTGTGGCGATCCTCGGCATTCTGGCGCTGATCGGCATCATCATCCGCAACTCGGTGATTCTGGTAACGCAGATCCACGAATATGAAGTGGCCGGCTACACACCATGGGACGCGGTGGTGGAGGCCACCGAGCACCGGCGCCGGCCGATCCTGCTCACCGCAGCGGCGGCCAGCCTGGGCATGATCCCGATTGCGCGGGAAGTGTTCTGGGGGCCGATGGCTTACGCGATGATTGGCGGGATCATCATTGCGACCTTGCTGACGCTGCTGTTTTTGCCGGCGTTGTATGTGGCTTGGTACAAGATTCGCGAGCCGAAAAAAGAACAGGCCTGACCATCGGAGCCTTCCTGAATGGATGTGGGAAGGTTCTTTGAAACACTTTTCGAACACTTGCTGAGGCTTATGTGCATTACCCTCCGGGCCTGATCTTGTCTGGAAGGCCCGTGCCATGCGTCATTTTTTGCTGGTTGTCAGCCTGTTGTTATCTCCACTGGCATTAGCCGGCACCGTATTGGAAAACGCCCTGTGGCGTGTCGAACTCGACCCCGCCACGCTCGCGCTGCGCGTTACGCCCGCAGGCGAGACCTCGGTGCAGGCGTCCAGCGGTGTGGCTGCCCATGCTGTCAGTGATTTGCAAGCGGGTGCCGAGCAGGCTGCCTGGCAATGGGACAACGGCGCCTATCGCCTGACGGCTCGCCTTGAGCAGCGCGACCTGTCCCTGACCCTCAGCGCCCGCGAGCCGGGTGAACTGCCGCTGCTGCGCCAACCCGCTGCGGCCATGGGCAAGGGGTTGATCTGGCCCTTGGCCGAAGGTCATTACGTACCGGCCGGTAACGCCGTGTGGAAAGCGTTTTTGCTGGAGCAGGGCGAACTCAATACTACCCAGGACCTCAGCCTGCCGTTATGGGGCATGGATCACGGCCGCTTCACGTTGAGCTGGTTGCTGACCAACCCCTACAACAACCACTTGCAATGGCAGGCCGACGGCCAGGGCCTGGCACTTTCGGTGGCTCACGAATTTACCCGTCTTGACCCCACGGCGCCGATGACCTTGCGCTTGCACCTCGGTGACGCCGACCCATTGGCCGGTGCCAAGCGCTATCGCCAATGGCTGGTAGAGCAGGGCCGCTACGAGCCGCTGGCGGACAAGCTGCAACAAACCCCCGAGGCCAAAAAACTGCTGGGCGCCAGCCATGTCTACCTGTGGGGCAACAGCCTGCTGGCCCCCGCTGATGTGCGTGATTGGCCGCTGCTGGTCAAACGCTTGCGCGGCCATGCACTCAAGGGGTTGATGGACAAAGAGGCGACTCAGGTTCTGGCGCAGGCCAAGGCTTTGAACCGTTATGAGCAAGGCGTTTTGTTGCGGGGCCTGAATGCGGCGATCAATCAGCAAGCGCGGCAGGCTTGGCAAGTCGAAGACCCGGACATGACCCGACTCGCCGCCCGCTATGGTGAACTGCGCAGCGAGCTGGCCAAGGACTTTGCCGGGGCCTTGACCGGCACCCCCGAGACCTGGGGCAGCCAGACGATTCAATCCCTGCGCGACGCCGGGCTGCCGCGCCTGTTGCTGACCCTGGGCGAAGGCTGGGAAGGTGGCCTGTGGCATCCCGAAGCAATTCGCGCCGGTGTCGCAGCCGGTTACCTGGTGGCGCCCTACGACTCCTATGAAACCGCCTTGTCCGCCAGCGAAAACCCGGACTGGACCACCGCGCACCTGGGCGCCAAGGCCTACCGTGACTGCGCGATTGTGCTCAAGGACGGCAAGCTGAAAACCGGCTTCCAGCAATCGGGCCACTACATCGACCCGCGCTGTATACGGCCTTTGCTGGAAGCACGGGTGAAGGCGGTGCAGGCCAGGGCCGGTTTTAACGCCTGGTTCCTGGATGCCTACGCCACCGGCATGGTGTTCGACAGCTACCGTGACAGTGCGCCCATGACTCAGGCGCAGAACGCCGAAGGCAATATCGACGCCTCCCGCTGGATCAGCACGGTACTCAAGCTGCCGGCGGGTTCCGAAGATGGCAATGCCAGCACCGCCCAAGGCACTCTGTTCGCCCACGGCATGCAGACGCCGGTGATCGGCTGGGGCGATCGACAGATGACCCAGGACAAGCAATCGCCCTATTACGTCGGCAACTGGTACCCGCCGGAGCAGCCGGCGGTGTTCTTCAAGCCCGTGCCATTGAAAGAGCCGTTTCGCACACTGTACTTCGACCCGACCATGCGCCTGCCGCTGTACCAGGCGGTGTTCCACGGTTCGGTCATCACCACCCACCATTGGCTGTTCGACAACCTGAAGCTGAGCAATGTGCGGGCCGAGAACGAGCTGACCCAACTGCTCTACAACGTGCCGCCTTTGTATCACCTCACGGATGCGACGCTTAAGCAGCGTCTGCCGGTGATCCAGCGTCAGGACCGTTTCTTCAGGCCGTTGCATCAGCGTTTGGCGGCTCAGGCGATGACCGATTTCCGTTGGCTGACGGCGGACAAACAGGTGCAGCAGACTACGTTTGCCGATGGCACAAGGTTGGTGGCGAATTTTTCTGTGCAGGAGCAGGAAGGGTACATAGGGCGTAGTGTGACGGCGTTGGTGGTGGGTGAAAAACCGGTGGTGTATCAGGTGAAATAGCGGCGCTGCTTAAATCGCCATCGCAGGCAAGCCAGCTCCCACATTTTGATGTGTGAATACCTTCGAATGTGGGAGCTGGCTTGCCTGCGATAGCGTCAGATCAAACAACGAACCTCTATGCCTTGCGCCACACACTCGCCAACCAAGGCTGCTGCTCGCGCGGCAACCCGGCCGGTCGGTAGTAATGCTCCAACTCCACAAACCCTGCCGCCGTCAGCAAACCCTGCCACGCCTCCAGGTCGTGATAAGACCCGTACCGAGGCCCGTTCCAGCCTTCCTGATTCTCACCCCGAGGGTTGGAACTGAACAACACACCACCCGGCTTCAGCGCCCCATGCAGCTGCTTGAGCACCCGAGGCAGTTCCTGTTTGGGAATATGAAACAGCACCGCATTGGCAAATACCCCATCAAAGCGCGCGGCGGGTAAAGCCAGCTTCAGGAAGTCCTGCTGCAACACTTCACAACCACTGTCTTCACGCGCCATCTGCGCAAAGCGCTCAGAGCCATCCAGCCCGACGGCGATATGCCCCATGCGCGTAAACGTCTGCAAATCCCGCCCAGGGCCGCAGCCGAAATCCAGCACGGTGAACGGGGGCGTGCCCTGGATATGCCGCAGCAGGGCGTCGATGTTCTGGCTCACATCGTGATCGCGGGTGCCTTCGCGGAAGTCTTCGGCGACTTTGTTGTAGTGGCCGAGGGTGGTGGTGGTGATCTGGTTGAGGTCGTCGGGCTTTAGGGTCATGACGGGTAATACCGGGCGCTGAGATTGCCCGACTATACCTCACCTCTCCCTCACCTCTTATTAAGCACCCGCGCCAACCGATCCCCACCCAACTGAATCACCGCCACCAACGCCACCAGCAGCACAATCACGGTCAGCATGATCTGCGTATCAAACCGCTGGTAGCCATACCGATACGCAATGTCCCCCAAGCCTCCAGCCCCAATCGCCCCAGCCATGGCCGACGAGTTGATCATCGTCACCAGGGTAATCGTAAACCCGCCGACAATCCCCGGCAGCGCCTCGGGAAGCAGCACATGCCAGATAATGTGCCAGCGGCGGCAGCCCATGGCCTGTGCGGCCTCGATCAAGCCATGATCGACCTCACGCAAACTCACTTCGGCAATCCGCGCAAAGAACGGCGTGGCGGCGATGGTCAGCGGTACAACGGCGGCCCACACGCCGTAGGTGGTGCCGACGATCAGCCGCGTGAACGGGATCAGCGCCACCATCAGGATCAAAAACGGAATGGAGCGGAACAGATTGACGAACGCCCCCAGCACGCGGTTCAGCGTGGGGGCTTGGTAGATGCCGCCCTTGTCGCTGGTGACCAGGAACACCGCCAGCGGAATACCTGCCAGCAACGCGATCAGTGATGACACGCCGACCATCAACAAGGTGTCGATGGCGCCCTGCAATAAACGATCAAACCACATAGCCCAGTACCTCTACCTGTTGCGCCCAATTCCCCGCGCGGCTGCGCAACTCTTCGGCGTTGTGGGGCGAGCCATTTACCGCCAACAGCAATTGCCCCAGGGCATGCCCCTGAATCCGTTCCACACCGCCTTGCAATAAGCGCACGCGCCCTCCGAGGGCAGCGAACAGCGCGGCCAGGTCGGGTTCGTCCGCGGCGCTGCCGGTGAACTGCAACCGCAACACCACCGCCGCCGTCGACGCAGGTTCAGCCTGCAAGCGACTTTGCAGTTCGTCCGGCAGCCCGTGTTGCAACGGCGCCAGCAGGGTTTGGCTGACCTCGTGCTGCGGGTTGCCGAACACTTGCCACACCGGGCCTTGCTCGACGATGCGCCCGTGTTCCAATACCACCACGCGGTCGCAGATATCGCGAATCACCGCCATCTCGTGGGTGATCAACACGATGGTCAGGCCCAGGCGCTGGTTGATCTCGCGCAACAGGCCGAGGATCGATTGGGTAGTTTCCGGGTCGAGGGCCGAAGTGGCTTCGTCGCACAGCAAAATCTGCGGGTCATGCACCAGCGAGCGGGCGATGCCCACGCGCTGCTTCTGCCCGCCGGAGAGTTGCGCCGGATAGGCTTTGTGCTTGTCTTTGAGGCCGACCAACTCCAGCAACTCGCGCACTTTTTGCTCACGCTGCAGCTTGGGCACACCGGCGACTTTCAGCGGCAGTTCGACGTTCTGCCACACGGTCTTGGCCGACATCAGGTTGAAGTGCTGGAAGATCATGCCGATGCGCCGCCGCAGCGCCACCAGGCGGTCTTCGTCGAACTCACCGATGTCCACCTGATCAATCAATACGCGCCCGCTGCTGGGTTGCTCCAGGCGGTTGATGGTGCGGATCAGCGACGACTTGCCGGCGCCGCTGCGGCCGATGATGCCGAACACTTCACCGTGCTGGATCGCCAGATCAATGCCTTGCAGGGCATGCACGGCGCCGTCATAGGTTTTGCCCAGGTTGATAAAACGCACATGGGCGCGGTTCAGGTCCGGGTGCAGCTCTGTCTGCTCGGCGGCCCTGGGCGGCGTGCCCAGGTCGCGCAGTTGGGCGTTGGCGGCGGTCATTTTTTATCTTCCCAGCCGACTTGGTAGAGCTTGCCGAGGGATTTATCCAGCGCCGCACGTACCACCGGTGAGTGTTGGTAGATGTCGACGAACTTGATCACCCGCGGGTCGGTTTTGCTCTTGGGCTGGATCACAAACTGAATCACGTATTCCGGGTGATCGAGGCCGTCGAACAGCAGCGCCGACTCGGCATCGAAGGTCTTGGACAGGCGGATATAGGCCGGGTAGCCCTGCACCAGATCGGCGTCGTCATAGGCGCGCACCAGTTGCACGGCCTCGACTTGCAGGATCTTGAGCTTTTTCGGGTTGGCGATGATGTCTTCTTCGGTGGCCTTGTAGCCCACGCCCGGCTTGAGGCTGATCAGCCCGGCCTTGGCCAGCAATTGCAGGCCGCGACCGCTGTTGATCGGGTCGTTGGCAATCGCCACGCTGGCGCCTTGGGGCAGGTCGTTGATGGTTGTGTACTTCTTGGAATACAGCCCGACGTTATTGATGATGCCCGGGGCATACGGCACCAGGTCAAAACCGGCGGCGGCCTTGGCGTTTTCCAGGAACGGAATGTGCTGGAAGTAGTTCACGTCGATATCGCCGGCGGCCAGGCTGACGTTGGGCGCGATCCAGTCGGTGAACTCCACCAGCTCGACCTTCAGGCCTTGCTTGCCGGCTTCAGCGACGGCGGCTTCAAGGGGAATCGCGAAGGCCGCGGTGGTGCCGATTTTCAGCGGTGCGTCAGCGGCAAATACGGCCGAGCTGAACAAGCCGAAGGCCAGGGCCAGTGCTTTGACTGGGTGGGAGAGCCGTGTTTTTTTCATAATCGATTTCCAGTCATAAGGTAATGGATAAGAACAATGCGGTTCTAAATGTGGGAGCTGGCTTGCCTGCGATGGCGGTGGGTCAGCAAAAAAAATGTGGCTGACAGACCGCTATCGCAGCGGTGCGACGGTTCGACAAGCCAGCTCCCACAGTTTTGGTTCAGTGTCGGTAGGTGGAACCGGTGTGTTGCTCGGGTAGGCGAGCGCCGGCGTGGAAGACTTTTTCGCGCAGTGTTCCCTGCTCATAAGCCGTCTTGTACGACCCACGCTTCTGCAACTCCGGCACCACCAGGTCGATAAAGTCGACATAGCTTTCCGGCGTCACAATCCGCGTCAAATTGAAGCCATCCAACCCCGTCTCGCTGATCCAGGACTCCAGCTCATCAGCCACTTGCTCGGGCGAGCCAACCAAAGTGATGTAACGCCCACCCAAGGCGTGCTGCTCCAGCAATTTGCGCCGGGTCCAGTCGTTGTTCTGCAGGTTCTTGGTGGCCGACTGAATCGCGTTGCTCTTCACGTACTGGATCGGTTCGTCGATCTCGTATTGAGAAAAATCAATCGCCGTGGACGCCGAAAAATGCGCCACGCCGGCCTCCGGGCTGGCGTAGCTCAAGTACTCGGCGTGCTTGGCCCAGGCCAGCGCTTCGGTGGCGCCAACGATCACGTTAAGCCCCATGAACACCTTGATGTCATCCGGGTTGCGCCCAGCCTCGACGGCACTGGCGCGCACCTTGTCCACTTGGGCTTTGGTCGCAGCCTTGTTCTGGCCGCTGATGAACACGCACTCGGCATGTTGCCCGGCGAACAGCAGGCCACGGTCCGAACTGCCGGCCTGGAACAATACCGGCGTGCGCTGTGGCGAGGGTTCGCACAGGTGATAACCCTCGACCTGATAGAACTCGCCGTGATGCTCGACCTTGTGCACCTTGCCCGGCTGCGCGTAGACCCGCTGCTTGGGGTTGTTGAGCACCGCGTCGTCTTCCCAGCTGCCTTCCCAGAGTTTGTACAGCACCTGCAGGTACTCATCGGCCTGGTCATAGCGGCGGTCATGCTCAACCTGCTCGGTCAGGCCCATGGCCTTGGCCGCGCTGTCGAGGTAGCCGGTGACGATGTTCCAGCCGACCCGGCCACGGCTCAGGTGATCGAGCGTGGACATGCGTCGGGCGAACAGGTACGGCGGCTCGTAGGTGAGGTTGGCGGTGAGGCCGAAACCGAGGTTTTTGGTCACGGCGGCCATGGCCGAGACCAACAGCAGCGGGTCATTGACCGGCAGTTGGATCGACTCTTTGAGCGGCACGTCGATAGCGTTCTGGTAGACGTCGTACACGCCGACGATATCCGCGATGAACAAACCGTCGAACAGCCCGCGTTCCAGGGTTTGCGCCAGGTCGGTCCAGTATTCGACGGTTTTGTACTGCGTCGAGGTATCCCGTGGGTGGGTCCACAGGCCGTGGTTGATATGCCCGATGCAATTCATGTTGAAGGCATTGAGCAGGATTTTTTTCTTCGCCATTCAGATGGTCCCCCGCAGGGGTGGGTTTTCATCGTTGAGGTAGTAATTGCCCACCGCGTGATACTTCCAGCGCACCGGGTCGTGCAGGGTGTGCACGCGGGCGTTGCGCCAGTGGCGGTCGAGGCCATGCTCGGCCAGAGTGGCCTGGCTGCCGGCCAGTTCGAACAAGGTGCTGCCGGCAGCCAGGGAGATTTCCGTACTCAAGGCGCGCGCTTCAGCGACAGCAATGGAGGCTGCTGCGACGGTCTGGGCATTGCTGTCGGCCTGGGCGCGGTCGAGGTATTCACCCGCGCGCTCCAGCAAGGCCTCGGTGGCGTGCAGGCGGATGCTCAAGTGGCCGAAGCTCTTGAGCGTCAGCGGGTCTTCGCTGGCCTTGTCGGTGCCGGCGTCGATCCATGGGCGGGTTTTGGTGCGCACAAAGTGCAGCGCATCCTCAAAGGCGGCACGGGCGATGCCGGTGTCGATGGCGGCGTGAAGGATCTGCGCCAGCGGGCCGACGGTGGTCGGGCGCTCGAAGGCGCTCTGGAACGGGATCACGTCCTTGGCTGCCACCCACACGTTGTCGAACACCACTGAACCGCTGCCAGTGGTGCGCTGACCGAAGCCACTCCAGTCGTCGATCACGCTCAAGCCCTCGCTGTTGCGGGGCACAAACGCCAGTTGCTGCACGCCGTGTTCATCCACCACCGAAGTGGGGATGCGCTGGGCGTAGATCGCGCCGGTGGAGTAAAACTTGCGCCCGGTGATGCGAAAACCATCGCCATCGCGGGTGATGGAGGTGACGCGGTCATGGGCGGTTTTGGTGCCGAGTTCCGCCAAGGCGTTGCCGAAACGTTGCCCGGCGAGTACTTCGGCGTACAGGCGTTTTTGCTGGGCCGGGCTGCCATTCACGCGCAGTACTTCCAGCGCATAAAAGTGGTTTTGCGGGATCTGGCCCAGGGAGGCATCGGCCTGGGCAATCAGGGCGATGACCTTGGCCAGGGTGACGTTGGAAACGCCAGCGCCGCCATACTCCTTGGGCACGCTGATACCCCACAGGCCGGAGCGCGAAAACACGTCCAGTTCGGGCAGCGGCAGGCGGCGTTCGCGGTCACGCTGGGCGCTGTCGCGGGCAAAGTCTTCGGCCAGGTCGCTGGCGACAACAAGGGCGTGTTCGTCGCTGGTGATGACCGCGACGTTAGGGGAAAAAGTCATGGGTTTCTCCAGATGTCTGGTCGGTCAGATCCAGGAATGTCGAGCAGGCAAAGTGCCGTTCAGCCGATACGCGCCGATGGCGTGATACTTCCAGCGCACCGGGTCGTGCAGGGTGTGCACGCGGGCGTTGCGCCAGTGGCGGTCGAGGTTGAATTCGGCGAGGGTGGCGCGGCTGCCGGCCAGTTCGAAGAGCTTTTCGCTGACCAGCAACGACACTTCGGTGGTCAGCACCTTGGCCTCGGCCACGGCAATCGAGGCGCGGGCGGCCGAGTGCGCGGTGATCGGCGCGGCGCTGACCTCGTCCAGCACCTTGCCGGCCTTGCGCAGCAGGGCTTCGGCGGCGTGCAGTTCGATTTTCAGTTTGCCGATATCGGCGATCACGTACAGGTCATCGCTGGCGCGTTCGACCTTGGCGTCGATCCACGGGCGCGAACGTTCGCGCACGAAGGCGATGGTGTCATCCAGCGCCCCACGGGCGATGCCGGCATCGATGGCGGCCTGGATCAGTTGCGAAACGGCGCCCTGGATATTCGGGCTTTCGCCGAGGCGCCAGTTGTCGACGACCAACTCTGCGTCCACCGGCACCTGATCGAGCAATACCGTGCCGCTGGCGGTGGTGCGTTGGCCAAAGCCCGACCAATCGTCAACGATGCGCAGTCCTGGCGTGCCACGGCGCACGAACGCCATGACTTGCTTGCCGTCATTTTTGAGTGCTTTTACTGCGACCCAATGGGCGAACAAGGCGCCGGTGGAGTAGAACTTCTGGCCGCTGATCACATAGCCGTCATCCTTGGCCGTGAGGCGCGCCTTGAGTTCCAGGGTGTTTTTGGTGCCGCGCTCGGGGCCGCCATTGCCGATGCGCCAACCGTCGAGCACGCTTTGGAACAGCTGCTTTTTCTGGCGCGCGGTGGCGGTGCTTTGCAGCAGGTGCAGAATGCCGAAATGGTTCTGCGGGATTTGCCCGAGGGCCGGGTCCGCTGCGCTGATGATCGCGAACACTTCGGCCAGGGTCACGAATGACACCTGGGGGCCGCCGTATTCACGGGGAATGGAAATACTGCCCAGCCCGCTGCGGGTGAACTGTTCAAGCTGCGCCCAGGGCAGCTTGCGCTGCTGGTCGCGTTTGGCCGCTTGCAGGCGCGCGGCCTGAGCCAGCTCATGGGCTGCGCTCAACGCCTGGGCGTCGTTGCGCAGCACCGTGGCCGGCAACAGCAGTGGGGCTACGTCCAGATCACTCTGGGGGGGTGTTAGAGCCAAGTTAGACATCAGCGCCGCTCCTTGGCTGCACGTAATGCCCTGGCGTTATGCACCGGGGTAATTCTGACCATACCGACCTCGCATTCAATGAAATAAAAACAGAAAAATCAGAGATGTCCGGTGGTCCGGTGCATATACCCTAAGCGTGTTAAATTTTTAAATAAACTAACTTATTGGAATATGCATAGAAGGGCTGTCACCCAGGCTCGCAGGGCGAGCCGGGGTGGCGCGGTTGATAGGTCGTCGCGGCCCTGACGGAGCGGGCTGGCGGCTGTGGCGCGCAGGTGGCGATGTTCAAGGTGCGTACTGGTGCCCAGCGCGAATTATTGCCGACCCGATCGAGAATGCAGTACGTCACGTCCAGGCGGCTGTCGTCGCCCGCTTCGATAATCACTGTGGAAGGCACCCACACTTGCACCGGCAGGCCGACGCCTTTGGCCTGGATTCTCGGCAGGTCCAGGCGCACATCGCCCCAGCGCAGGGTGATGGCATCGCCCGTGGCCATGTTCAGGTAGGGCTGGATGGTCAGCGGGATGCCGCGCCGCACCTGGCTGCCGTTGACACCGTAGCGGCGGATGGTCTCGGGCAGACCCACGGGGGCGAGGTTCTGGTTTTCATCGTCCAGCAGTGCGCAGGGGTGGCCACCCGGACAGCAGGTCTTCACGGGCACCTGAGTGAGGTCTGAGCGCGCCGGGCCGTGGCCGACTTGCATGACCTGGTAGTGAACCCGTGCGGTGCCATCCTGAATAAAACTTTCGGGTACACGCAGGCGGGTCAGGGTGCCGACCTTGCACGCGGTAATCCGACGCGAGTCGGCAAAGCAGTTGTTCCAGAACAGTTCGATCAAGTCGCCCTCGTCCATGCCAGGGTAAGGCGCGATATCCACCTGCAATTGGGTCGCGGCGAGGGCGTTGATGCCGTGTCGATTCGCCTGGGGCAGGGTTGGGGCGGTGAACGTGGCCTGGGGTGCGGTGCGCGTCATAAGTAATCTCCTTGATGCAGCCAGCAGCAATCGTTCCGGCGCCCGTGGCGCGATTGCGCGCAGGGTGCCGAAAGGAACGATTCAGTGAGTAGCCGGGATAGGATCCAATCCTCTGAGCGCTAGATAAGAGGGTTGGCCAGCGGGCGTCAATGGCGGCAAAAGGCTAAACGGCGAGTTGGAGCAGATTCAGAAAAGGCTGACGCGGCGGGGGATTTTAAGGCAGGTTTGGCGGGGCGTTTTACCCATAGTTGCGAGGGTTTTGCGTAGGACTGTGGCGAGGGAGCTTGCTCCCGCTGGAGTGCGAAGCGCTCCCAGGATTTTGGGGCCGCTGCGCAGCCCAGCGGGAGCAAGCTCCCTCGCCACGCTGCAAGCCAGTCAGTGGGCCAAAAACTTGCTCAAAAACTGCTTGGTCCGTTCTTCCTTGGGGTTGGCGAACAGTGCCTTGGCTTCGCCTTGCTCCACGATCACGCCTTTGTCGAAGAAGATCACCCGGTTGGCAACATCGCGGGCGAAGCTCATTTCGTGGGTGACGATAACCATGGTGCGGTTTTCTTCGGCCAGGCTGCGGATGGTCGCCAGCACTTCGCCGACCAGCTCCGGGTCGAGCGCCGAGGTGGGTTCGTCAAACAGAATCACCTCCGGTTCCATGGCCAAGGCACGCGCAATCGCCACGCGCTGTTGCTGGCCGCCGGACAGGCGCCGTGGGTAGGCGTCTTCCTTGCCGGCCAGGCCGACCCTGGCCAAGAGCTTGCGACCGAGCGCGGTCGCCGCCTCGCGCGGCATCTTCTTGACCACGATCGGGCCTTCGATGACGTTTTCCAGCGCGGTGCGGTGCGGGAACAGGTTGAAATTCTGGAACACAAAACCCACATGCTGGCGCAAGCGCCGCACCAGGCCTTGCTGCTGGCTGAGCGGTTTGCTGCTGTCGATCTCGATATCACCGACCTTGATGCGACCGCTGGTGGGTTCTTCGAGGAAGTTCAGGCAGCGCAGCAAGGTGGTCTTGCCGGAGCCGCTGGGGCCAATGATGGCGACCACTTCGCCTTCCTTGACCTCCAGGTCGATGCCGTTGAGTACTACCTGACCTTTGAATTGTTTGGTCAGTTTTTCAACCACGATCATGCTCAGGACTCCAGGTCATGCCGGTTGACCCGGTCTTCCAGGCGATTTTGAAAGTGCGCCAGGATGCTTGCCAGGATCCAGTAGATCAGGGCGGCGGACAGGTACATGGTGAAGATTTCGAAAGTACGCGCCGACACCAGCTGTGCCTGGCGGAACAACTCCGGCACCTGGATTGTGGCGGCCAGTGCCGTGTCCTTGACCAGCGAAATAAAGCTGTTGCCCAGCGGCGGCAAGGCCGTGCGCATGGCCTGCGGCAGGATGGCCCGGCGCAGGGTTTGCGCGCGCGTCATGCCGATACTGGCGGCCGCTTCCCATTGGCCGCGTTCGATGGAGCTGATCGCGGCACGCAGGATTTCACAGGCGTAAGCGGCCATGTTCAGCGAAAAGCCGATCATGGCCGCCGGGATCGGATCCAGCTCGATGCCCACTTGCGGCAAGCCGTAGTAGATCAAAAACAGCTGTACCAGCAAGGGCGTGCCGCGAAAGAACGACACGTAGACTCGGGCGGTCCAGCTTAGAAGCTTGAAGCGCGACAAACGCATCAAGGCCAGGCCGAAGCCCAGCAGCAAGCCGAAAAACATCCCGCCGAGGCTAAGAATCACCGTGTAGTACGCGCCCTTGAGCAGAAAGGGCGCGGA
This sequence comes from Pseudomonas sp. PA-5-4B, assembly GCF_021606215.1. Lineage (NCBI taxonomy): Bacteria > Pseudomonadati > Pseudomonadota > Gammaproteobacteria > Pseudomonadales > Pseudomonadaceae > Pseudomonas > Pseudomonas sp. PA-5-4B. The sequence continues at coordinate 76,684 of NZ_WKDB01000013.1, forward strand.
GTCCAGCGCGAGTTGGAAACCTGCTTCCATTATTCAGTGACGTCAGCGTTGAAGTACTTCTCGGACAGCTTCTTCAAGGTGCCATCGGCGCGCAGCTTGTCGAGGGCCTTGTTCACAGCGTCGAGCAGTTCCGGCTCGCCTTTGCGCAGGGCAATACCGGCTTCCTGACGGGAGAAGGCATCACCGGCGGCGGCGGTGTCCGGGGCTTTCTTGGCGTATTCCAGAGCGGCCAGGCGGTCGATCAGGATGGCGTCGATACGGCCGATACGCAGGTCCTGGAACTTGGTCGGGTCATCGTTATAGGTCTTGATGATGGCTTTGGGTTGATTGTCCTTGAGCCATTGTTCGTAGTTGGTGCCCAGGCCCACACCGACTTTCTTGCCGGCCAGGTCGTCGGCGGTCTTGATGCTTTCGACGTTTTTCTTCAGCACCAGCGCCTGGATACCGGAGACGGTGTAAGGCTTGGAGAAGTCATACTTCTTTTTGCGCTCCTCGGAGATGGTCACTTGGTTGACCACAGCATCCAGGCGCTTGGATTCCAGGGCGGCGAGGATGCCGTCCCATGGCGTGGCCTGCAGCTTGACCTTGACGCCCAGCTCTTTGGCCAGCGCTTCGGACAGCTCGACTTCAAAGCCGCTGAGCTTGCCGCTTTCATCGACAAAGCTGAACGGCGGGTAGGTGCCTTCCAGGCCGATCTTGATCTCGCCCGCCTTCTTGATGGTGCTCAGCTGCTCGCCGGCGATGGCTTGGCCCATCAGGCCAGCCCCGAGTGCCAAGCCCAAAGTGCCAACCAGCAACGTGCGACGCAATACAGAAATAGTCATGAACAGCCCCTGTGTTTTTTATGTTGAGCGAAGCAGGTGACGCAGTAGTCGTATCCTGCCTTAAAGCGCGGTGCGCGTCTTCGCCTTCGGCGCGACTATAAAGCGAGTTTTTAAGACTTGAAAATAATATAAAATTAATTTGATATTTCTTTTTGGAATATTAGGTTGATCTAATGTGGGAGCCGGCTTGCCTGCGATAACGGTGTATCAGCCAACACATTTGTAGCTGACGAACCGCTATCGCAGGCAAGCCAGCTCCCACATTTTGATCGGTGTTTATTCAGTTAAGCACCGAGTCATACGCAAACAGCGCCGGCGCCCCGCCGGTGTGCAGGAAAATGATCGGGCCGTCCTCAAACCGCTGACGCCCGATGCCATCGAGCAAACCGGCCATGGCCTTGCCGGTGTAGACCGGGTCCAGCAGCAAGCCTTCCTGGCTGGCTAATAGCTTGACCGCCGCCAGGGTGCCGGCGTTCGGTTCGCCGTAGCGCGGTCCGAAATATTCGTCCCACAGGATCACTTTGAAGGCTTCGGGAATGTCCACGCCCAGCAACTCGGCGGTGCGTTCGGCCAGGCCCTGTACTTTCGGGAACTGGGCTTCTTCGGTGCGCGACACGGTAATGCCCACCACCGGCAGGTTCGGCAGCACTTCACTCAACGCCAGCGCGAGGCCGCTATGGGTGCCCGCGCTGCCCGAGGCCAGCACCACGGCGGCGAACTCGATGCCGCTGTCTTCGATCTGCCCGGCCAGCTCCAGCCCGGCGCGCACGTAACCCAAGGCACCCAAGGCATTGGAGCCGCCAATAGGGACGAGGTAGGGCTTCTTGCCGTTGCTGCGCAGGCGGTCGGCGAGGGCGTTGAGTTGGTCGTCGACGTTATCGAGGTTCTCGACCAATTCGACTTTGGCGTCGAACAACTCCAGCAGCAGGCGGTTGCCGTTGCCGAGGTAGTTGGGGTCTTCGGTGCCGGTGGGGTTTTCCAGCAGCGCCACGCAGCCCAGGCCAAGCTTGGCGGCCAGCGCGGCGGTCTGGCGCACATGGTTGGATTGGATGGCGCCGGCGGTCACCAGGGTGTCGGCGCCCTGGGCGATGGCATCGGCGGCCAGGTATTCAAGCTTGCGCAGCTTGTTGCCGCCCATGGCCAGCGGCGTGGTGTCGTCGCGCTTGACGTAAATGTCCCTGCCCAGCCAGGCCGACAGCCGCTCGAGTTTTTCCAGGGCGGTGGCGCCGCCCAGCAGTTCCAGGCGGTTAAAACGGTCGAGCTGTTGTTTGATCATGGCGACATACAGTGGCTAAGTGATGGGGCGACTATAGGCAGGCACTTTTCAACCGGCAACCGCCAATCGCTTATTCCGGATAGTTCTTAGCATCACACCATTGGTTCTTAAGGGTGGCCAGGGTGCATACCGTAAAGTGATGGCCATATCGTCAGGAGTGAATACCGTGAGTGAGCGTTCCAGTCATTGGCAATTACAGACCATCGTCAGCCAGCTGCGCAGCGCCCGGGACCAGTGGCGAACGCGCAATGGCCGCCTGAGTGGCGAACACGGTGGCCGCGAGTTGCCGTCCCGCGAGGCGGTGGCGCAGATTCTTGAAGCGCTGTGCGGCGCGCTGTTCCCGATGCGCCTGGGCCCGGTGGACCTGCGTGAAGAAAGTGAAGATTTTTACGTCGGGCATACCCTCGACGTCGCCCTGAATGCCTTGCTCGCTCAGGCCCGCCTGGAGCTGCGCTACGCCGCGCGCCAGGGTGCAAGGGATGACAGCGAGGTCGATGCCCTGGCCATCCGCCTGATCCAGGATTTCGCGCTGGCCTTGCCTTCACTGCGCAGCCTGTTGGACACCGATGTGCTCGCCGCCTACCACGGCGACCCGGCTGCGCGCAGTGTGGATGAAGTGCTGCTGTGCTATCCGGGGATTCTGGCGGTGATTCACCATCGCCTGGCGCACCATCTGTACCGCGCCGGGCTGCCGTTGCTGGCGCGGATCAGTGCAGAGATTGCTCACTCGGCCACCGGCATCGATATTCACCCTGGTGCGCAGATCGGTCCGAGTTTCTTTATCGACCACGGGACAGGTGTGGTGATCGGCGAGACCGCGATCATCGGCGAGCGCGTGCGCATCTACCAGGCCGTGACGTTGGGCGCCAAGCGTTTCCCGGCGGATGAGGACGGGCAGTTGCAGAAAGGCCACCCGCGCCATCCGATCGTTGAGGACGATGTGGTGATTTATGCCGGGGCGACGATCCTGGGGCGCATCACCATCGGCAAGGGCTCGACCATTGGCGGCAATGTGTGGCTGACCCGCAGCGTGCCGGCGGGGGCGAACATCACGCAGGCGAATTTGCAACATGACGACGGCGCGCAGAAATAGTATTTGAGCCAAACACCGATCAACTGTGGGAGCTGGCTTGCCTGCGATAGCGGAGGACCAGTTGGCACATTTGTAGCTGACAGACCGCTATCGCAGGCAAGCCAGCTCCCACAGTAGTGTCCGCATTTCAATTCCGAGCCACTGAACGATTTGCCATCCCCGCCCGTCATACCAATCCTTGAGCTAGTGTAGGAATTGTCTACCACTCAGCCCTGCGATTAGTCCCAAACCGCCTACCTATGTTTAACTTGAATGCTCGTTCAAGTTAAACCCGGTGGTTCGCTGCCCGCTCACAACAGGAGGCTTACCTTTGCTGAGTCCGTTATTTACAGCCACATCACACACCTTCGGGGTGCATCGTTCATGAGTGCATCGTCCACCCCATCCAGCGGCCTGGTGCGCATGAATGCGCCGGTTTTCTACTTTGCCGCAACCTTCATTCTGCTGTTTGGCATCACTGTCATCGCTATTCCGCAACAGGCCGGTGCCTGGCTGCTGGCAGCGCAAAACTGGGCGGCCAACACGGTCGGCTGGTACTACATGCTCGCGATGACGCTGTATCTGGTCTTCGTGGTGGTCACCGCGCTATCGGGCTACGGCAAGATAAAACTCGGTGCCGACCACGACGAGCCCGAATTCAGTTACCTGTCCTGGGCCGGCATGCTGTTCGCCGCGGGGATCAGCATCACGCTGTTTTTCTTCTGCGTCTCCGAGCCATTGACGCACCTGGTGCAGCCGCCTCAGGGCGCGCCGATGAATGCCGATGCGGCTCGCCAGGCCATGCAGATCCTGTTTCTGCATTGGGGTCTGCATGGCTGGGGCGTGTTTGCCTTTGTCGGCATGGCCCTGGCGTACTTCGCCTACCGGCATAACCTGCCGCTGGCGCTGCGCTCGGCGCTGTACCCGCTGATCGGCAAACGCATCAACGGCCCCATCGGTTATGCGGTGGACGGCTTCGGCATCATCGCCACGGTGTTCGGCCTGGGCGCCGATATGGGTTTTGGCGTGTTGCACCTCAACTCCGGTCTCGACTACCTGTTTGGCATCGCGCATACGCAGTGGATTCAGGTTGGCCTGATCACCTTGATGATGGGCGCTGCGATCCTGGTTGCCGTCGCCGGCGTCGACAAGGGCGTGCGAGTGATGTCCGACATCAACATGCTGCTGGCCTGTGCGCTGCTGCTGTTTGTGTTGTTCGCAGGCCCCACCCAACACTTGCTCAACACCTTGATCCAGAACATCGGTGACTACCTCGGCGCCTTGCCGACCAAGAGCTTCGATGTGTACGCCTACGACAAACCCAGCGACTGGCTGGGCGGTTGGACGGTGTTCTACTGGGCCTGGTGGATCGCATGGTCGCCGTTCGTGGGCCTGTTCATCGCGCGTATTTCCCGTGGTCGGACCATCCGCGAGTTCGTCTTCGGCGTGCTGTTGATTCCGCTGGGCTTCACCCTGGCGTGGATGTCGATCTTCGGCAATAGCGCCATCGACCAGGTACTCAACCACGGCATGACCGCGTTGGGCCAGTCGGCCATCGATGACCCTTCGATGAGCCTCTACCTGCTGCTGGAAACCTACCCGTGGAGCAAGACGGTGATCGCCGTCACGGTGTTTATCAGCTTCGTGTTCTTCGTCACTTCGGCGGATTCCGGCACTGTAGTGCTGTCGACGCTTTCGTCCAAAGGCGGCAACGCCGATGAAGACGGGCCGAAATGGCTGCGGGTGTTCTGGGGGGCGATGACGGCGCTGGTCACCAGTGCCCTGCTGTTTGCCGGCAGTATTGATTCGCTCAAGTCTGCGGTGGTGCTGACTTCGTTGCCGTTCTCGCTGATTTTGCTGCTGATGATGTGGGGGCTGCACAAGGCCTTCTACCTCGAATCGCAGAAGCAGATTGCCCAGCTGCATTCGCTGGCACCGGTGTCGGCGGCGCGCAAAGGCCGAGGCGGTTGGCGCCAGCGTTTGAGCCAGGCCGTGCACTTCCCGTCACGTGATGAGGTGTACCGTTTCCTCGAATCGACGGTGCGCCCGGCGATCGAAGAAGTGACGGCGGTGTTTGTCGAGAAAGGCCTGAATGTGGTGACTCAGCCGGACCCGTCCAACGACAGCGTCAGCCTGGAAATCGGGCATGGCGAGGAGCATCCATTCGTTTACCAGGTGCAGATGCGCGGTTACTTCACGCCGTCGTTCGCCCGGGGTGGCATGGGTTCCAAAGAGATCAACAACCGCCGCTATTACCGCGCGGAAGTGCACTTGAGTGAGGGCAGCCAGGACTACGATCTGGTCGGCTACACCAAGGAGCAGATCATCAACGACATCCTCGACCAGTACGAGCGCCACCTGCAGTTCCTGCACCTGGTGCGCTGACCCACCGATCGTTCCCACGCTCCGCGTGGGAATGCCGCCTGGGACGCTCCGCGTCCCGCCGCAGGGATGACGCAGAGCGTCAATGGATGCATTCCCACGCAGAGCGTGGGAACGATCAAATGCCCGCAAACCCGTGTAATTAAAGGCTTTCTTAAACTTAATTTCATTCGTGAACTAAGCGTTTTGACTCCGAACTGTCATCTGGCCACTGCGTAATTGTGTGAAGCGTTTGACGCTTTCATTTCAGAACAGTGACGGAGACCGGTAACAATGAAGACGTTAATAAGCCCCATGGTAGGTGCCGCCATGGCGAGCTTTATGCTGTCCGCCCATGCCGATTTTATCGACGACAGCCACGCCGACGTGACCCTGCTCAACCGCTATCTCAACCAGCAAGGTCGTGATGTGGTGGGCAGCAACGCCAAGGCGCATAGCGTGCGGGATTGGGGCCAGGGTTTCGAGTTCAACTTCAAGTCCGGCTACACCGAAGGCCCGGTAGGTTTTGGCCTGGACTTGCAGGCGTTTTACGGCTTGAAACTCGACTCCGGCGGCGACCTCAACGACAAGGATCACCAGGGCCGTTACCCAGGCAGCATGTTCCCGTTGGACAACGGCAAATCCGCCGACCAGTTCGGTGTACTCAGCCCGACCTTCAAGATGCGTTTCGCCAAAGATGAACTGCGGGTTGGCACGCTGTATGGCAACAACCCGGTACTGGCCAACACCGACGGCCGCCTGTACCAGCAGACCAATACCGGCGTGCAACTGGTCTCCAAAGACCTCAGCGACTTCACCTTCACCGGCGGCGATATCTTCAAGACCAAGATCCGCAACGAAACCGGCGACCAAGGCATGATCACCGCCGGCGGCACCCGAGAAAGTGATCGCTTCCTGTTCGGCGGTGCGGATTACACCGGCATCCAGAACACCACCGTGAGCCTGTGGTACTCCAACCTTGAGGATTACTACCAGCAGTTCTTCCTCGGCGCCAAGCGTCATGACGCGTTGTCCGTGGGCGCCATCGACACCGACGTGCGTGTGTTCCGCAGCCTTGGTGTAGGCGCCAACGCCGACGGCGATAAAGACTTTACCGGCGCCGGTCTGTATGGCGACGGCACCAGCAAGGGCCGCATCAACCAAACCACCGCCAGTTTGCTGGAGAGCTACAGCCTGGACGGTCACACCGTCGGCTTGGGCATCCAGAAAAACAGCGGTGACAGCGACTTCCCGTACCTCGATTCCGGCCTCAACAGCGGCGACAACCGCCAAGGGCCGGGCTCAGGCGCAGACACCCCGGCGCTCACCAACATGCAGTTGAATAAATTTCAACACGCCGGTGAGCGCACTTGGCTTGCGCAGTACAAGTATGACTTCGGTAAGCTGGGCCTTACCGGCCTGACGTTCTCGGCGGCCTATGCCCACGGTGATGACATCCGCACCGTGCAAGGCACCACCAGCGAGTGGGAACGCAACATTGCCGTGGCTTACCAAGTACCGACCGGCACCCTCAAGGGCCTGGGCGTGACCTGGAAAAATGCCCACGCCAGCCCGGATATTACCGGTGCCACCGTTCAAGATGAAAATCGCTTTTATGTCAGCTACGTCGTTCCACTCTGGTAGGAAATTGCTGTAGAACGGAGCGGCAGGCTTAAGCGATTCAGCTGGTTAAAAGGCCTGGGAATAACCTTATTCCCAGGCCTTATTTGCCTACGTCCAAGAGAGGATTCGATGACTTACATTGCTGCCGAAAACCGCTATGAATCTATCCCGTACCGCCGCGTAGGTCGCAGTGGATTGGTGCTGCCGGCACTGTCCCTGGGGCTGTGGCACAACTTTGGCGACAGCACCCCGATTGACACCCAGCGCGCCCTGCTGCGCACTGCGTTTGACCTGGGGATCAACCACTTCGACCTGGCCAACAACTACGGCCCACCGTATGGCAGCGCCGAGATCAACTTCGGCCGTTTGCTGCGTGAAGACTTCAAGCACTACCGCGACGAGCTGATCATTTCCAGCAAAGCCGGCTGGGACATGTGGCCCGGCCCTTACGGCCAGGGTGGCGGTTCGCGCAAATACGTACTGGCGAGCCTGGACCAGAGCCTGCAACGCCTGGGCGTCGACTACGTGGATATTTTCTACTCTCACCGTTTTGACGCCGATACCCCGTTGGAAGAAACCGCCAGCGCCCTTGCCACTGCCGTGCAGCAGGGTAAGGCGTTGTACATCGGTATCTCTTCTTATTCCGGGGTGAAAACCCGCGAAATGGCGGCGCTGCTCAAAGAGTGGAAAGTGCCGTTGCTGATCCACCAGCCGGCCTACAACCTGCTCAACCGCTGGATTGAAAAAGACCTGCTGGATACCACCGACGAACTTGGCGCAGGGGTGATTGCTTTCACACCACTGGCCCAGGGTTTGCTCACCGACAAGTACCTCAACGGCGTGCCGGCCGATGCGCGGGTCAACCGCCCAGGTGGCGGCTCGTTGCAGGCCAAGCACTTGTCTGAAGCCAACATTGCCCATGTGCGCGGGTTGAATGAAATCGCCAAGCGCCGTGGCCAGAGCCTCGCGCAATTGGCCCTGGCCTGGACCCTGCGTGACCCACGGGTGACCAGTGCCTTGATTGGTGCGAGCCGGCCGGAGCAGATCATTGAAAACGTCGGCGCGTTGAAGAACCTGAACTTCAGCGCGGAAGAACTGGCGGAGATCGACCGGTTTGCGCAGGAAGGCGGGATTAACCTGTGGGAAAAACCGTCCACTGCTGAATAAGCTGGTACAACCCGGTCAAAAATGTGGGAGCGGGCTTGCCCGCGAAGGCGGTGAATCAGTCGATAAATGTATGGGCTGACCCACCGCTATCGCAGGCAAGCCAGCTCCCACATTTTGATCTTCAGTGTGGCAAATTCACTCGGTTGTACTCGGCCAATGTGGGAGCCGGGCTTGCCCGCGAAGGCGGTGTTTCAGTCGATGAAGTAGTGGCTGGTCCACCGCTATCGCAGGCAAGCCAGCTCCCACATTTTGACCTTCAGTGTGGCAAATTCATTCGGCAGTACGCGGTCAATGTGGGAGCCGGGCTTGCCCGCGATGGCGGTGTGTCAGTCGATGAATGCATGGGCTGGTCCGCCGCTATCGCAGGCAAGCCAGCTCCCACATTTTGATCTTCAGTGTGGCAAATTCATTCGGCAATACGCGGCCAATGTGGGAGCCGGGCTTGCCCGCGATGGCTGTGTGTCAGTCGATGAATGTATGGGCTGGTCCACCGCTATCGCAGGCAAGCCAGCTCCCACATTTTGATCTTCAGTGTGGCAAATTCATTCGGCAGTACGCGGTCAATGTGGGAGCCGGGCTTGCCCGCGAAGGCGGTGTGTCAGTCGATTAAGTTGTGGCTGGTCCACCGCTATCGCAGGCAAGCCCGCTCCCACATTTTGACCTTCATTGATGCAGAGGCTGTGCCTGGTTTAGAAGGGGACGTCGCCCAGGATTGTGGCGCGATGCATCACGCGCCGTTGCGGACGGTAGTCATCCACGGCGTAGTGCTGGGTCACGCGGTTGTCCCAGAACGCCACGTCGTTCTCCTGCCAGCGCCAGCGAATGGTGAATTCCGGCCGTGTTGCGTGGGCAAACAGCAGCTTGAGTATGGCCTCGCTTTCCGTCGGCTCCAGCTCGTTGATTTTGGTGGTGAACCCATCGCTCACAAACAATGACTTACGCCCGCTGACCGGATGCGTGCGCACCACCGGGTGTGACAGGGGTGGATTCTTCTTGCGGGTCTCTTCCCAGCGCGCCAGGTCTTCGGCGGTGTTGCCAAAGCGCTCCAGCGGGAAGGATTTGGTGAAATCATGAGTCGCCGTGAGGCCGTCGAGCAGGCGCTTGAAGGGTTCCGACAGGGCTTCATACGCCGCAATGCCACTGGCCCACAACGTGTCGCCACCAAAGGCCGGCAGCAGCTTGGCGCTGAGCACCGCGCCGAGCGCCGGCGTCGGCAGGAAGGTCACGTCGGTGTGCCATACGGCGTTGTCGCGCACGTCAGTCACGGCAGTGTCGAGGATCAGCACTTCGGGCTGCTCCGGCACGTTGGGGTAGATCGGGTGAATATGCAGGTCGCCAAAATTTGCCGCAAACCGCGCCTGTTGCTGCGGCGTGACGGCTTGGCCACGGAAGAACAGCACCGAGTGGCTGAGCAGCGCCTGCTCAATGGCGTCACGTTCTTGGAGGCTCAACGGTTGGGTGATATCGACGCCACTGATCAGGGCGCCCAGGGCGGTGCTTATTGGCGTAACGGTCAGGCTGCTCATGCGGTTCTCACTCAATGTGCCTGGCCATGCCAAGGCACTAATTTGCGCTGCAGGGCACGCAGGCCCATTTCCATGGCGAAGGCAATCAGGGCGATCACCAGAATCCCCAGCACCACCACGTCGGTGACCAGGAACTGCGCCGCCGACTGCACCATAAAGCCCAGGCCGCTGGTGGCGGCGATCAGCTCGGCGGCAACCAGGGTCGACCAACCCACACCCAGGCCGATGCGCACGCCGGTAAGGATGTCGGGCAGCGCGCTCGGCAGGATCACATGGCGAATCAACTGGGCGCGGGTGGCGCCCAACGACTGCGCGGCACGCAGTTTGGCCGGGTCGACCGTGCGCACGCCGGTCGCGGTGGCGATGGCGATAGGTGCAAAGATTGCCAGGTAAATCAGCAATACCTTGGACAGCTCACCGATGCCGCACCAGATCACGATCAGCGGCAGGTAAGCCAGGGGCGGTATCGGCCGATAGAACTCGATCAGCGGGTCGAGGATGCCACGGGCAATGCGGTTGGCACCGATGGCAATCCCTACCGGCACCGCGGTCAGTACCGCAAAGCCCAGGCCCAGGCCGATGCGCGTGAGGCTCGCGCCCAGGTGCTGCCACAAGGTGGAATCCATATAGCCGGTGGTTGCCAGCAGCCAGCCTTTTTGCAGCACGGCGGAAGGTGGCGGCAGGAACAACGGTTCGATCAAGCCAGTGGCGGTGACGGCCCACCAGATTGCCAGCAAGGCGATCAGGGTGAGTACGCTGATCCAACGTGTACTCAGGCTGCGACGTACTGGAATAACCTTGTGCGCTACCGGCTTGGCGGCCGTGACGGGAAGTTCGTAGCTGCTCATGCAGGCACCTGCCGTTGCGAGAACACTTTGCCCAGCACGTGTTCACGGGTTTCGATAAAGCGCGGGTCGGACTTGATCGCCCGCGCCGATTCACCGGCGGCGTAGCGTTGACCGAAGTCCAGGTGCAGGCGCTCGACGATCTGGCCTGGGTTGGGCGCCAGCAGGATCAGGTCGGTGGCGAGAAATACCGCTTCTTCGATGTCATGGGTAATCAGGAACACCGGTTTGGCCGTGCGCCGCCAGACTTGCAGGAGCAACTCCTGCATCTGTTCGCGGGTGAAGGCATCGAGGGCGCCGAAAGGCTCGTCCATCAGCAGCACGCGAGGGTCAGCCGCCAGCGCGCGGGCCAGGCCGACACGCTGTTTCTGGCCACCGGAAAGCTGCCAGATACGGCGGCTGTCGAAACTGGCCAAATCGACGAGTGCGAGCATTTCCCGGGCGCGTACTTCGCGTTGTGCCTTGGGCACACCGGCCAGTTCCAGGCCGAAGCCGACGTTGGCCAGCACGTCCTGCCAGGGCAGCAGAGCGTCGTCCTGGAACACCACGCCGCGTTCGGCGCTCGGGCCTTTGACCGGTACGCCATCGAGGGTGATACGCCCGGCAGAAGGTTCGACGAAGCCGGCAATCAGGTTCAACAGCGAAGTCTTGCCACTGCCGGACGGGCCGAGGGCCACCAGCAATTGCTGAGGCCCAAGGTCGAGTGAGATATCGGACAGTACCGGTTCTGTGGCGCCTGGGTACTGTGCGCTGATGCGCTCCAGTTGTAGCAAGGCCATCGCGATGAGCTCCTTGAATCAGTTAGTGATGAACTTGGCGCTGACGTAAGGGGCGTAGTCCGGCAGCACGGCGTCGACTTTGCCTTGTTCCTTGAGGAACGCGGCGGTGTCGGTTACAGCCTTGGTAGTCGGTGCGCCCAGCAGGGTTACTTGGTCAGCGGCCAGTGGGTAGACGTTGCCTTGCAGCAGCAGTGGGATATCACTGGCCTTGGCGCCGGAGAGCTTCACCAGCTTGTCGACGTTGCCTTTGTCGGCCAGCCAGGCCTGTGGGTCTTTGCGGTAGGCGGCGTAGGCGTCCAGGGTGACTTTGGCGAAGGCCGTGACGATTTCCGGGTGTTTTTCGGCGAAGTCTTTGCGCACGATCCAGGCATCGAAGGTGGGCGCGCCGAACTTGGCCAGTTCGCCGGAGGTGATCAGCACTTTGCCGTTTTCCTTGGCAACGCCCAGGGCCGGGTCCCACACGTATGTCGCGTCGATATCACCGCGCTTCCACGCCGCAATGATTGCCGGTGGTGCGAGGTTGAGGATGGTCACTTTGGAAGGGTCGATGTTCCAGTGTTTCAGCGCGGCCAACAGGCTGTAGTGGCCGGTAGACACGAAAGGCACGGCAATCTTTTTGCCGACCAGGTCCTGGGGGCTGTTGATCCCCGAACCATTGCGCGCTACCAGCGCTTCGGCGCCGCCGATCTGGGTGGCGACCAGGAAGGTTTCAACCGGCACTTTGCGCGTTACCGCAGCGGTCAGCGGGCTGGAACCGAGGTAGCCGATCTGGACGTCGCCGGAAGCAATGGCGGCGATGATGTCGGCGCCATTGTCGAATTTGCGCCAGTCGATCCTGGCGTTGGTAGCTTTTTCATACGCACCGTCGGCCTGGGCGACTTTCGCCGGGTCTACGGTGGTCTGGTAAGCAATGGTCACATCTGCCGCCTGGGCAAACAGGCTGGCACCGGCCAGGGACAATGCGGCCAAGAGGCGCAATGGGGTAAGCAGTTTCAAGGGGAAGCTCCTCAATCAGGCGGCCGAGGGTCGGCGTGTGAGGAGACTAAATGATCTAAGAACTCGAAAATAAATAACATTTTCGAATTAGCTTATGAGGAGAAGAGTGAGCGCAATCTTCAACCCAATGAAGGCAAATGTGGGAGCTGGCTTGCCTGCGATAGCATCACCTGGGTATCACTGATACACCGAGGTGTTTGCATCGCAGGCAAGCCAGCTCCCACACAAACCAGGTCCCACAGGAGATGGCGTGATGCTTTAGTTACTGATCGCCAGAATGCTTGCCTGGTACGAGCCGACAAACACGTCAAAGTCGCCCACTTCGTTTTGCTCAAGCTCCACCTGCTGAGCCAGCGACTTACGTGCCAACTCTTCAAAGCGTGCTTGCTCATCGGCCGGTAAAGGCTCCTGACGGAAGTGCGCGGCGTGTACCTCGCTCTGGTGCAGGGAGAATTGCGCAAAACTCTCTTTGCGTTCGGCCATTGCCGCCAGCACCTGGGCCGATGGCGTCAGGGACGCGTCCTTGACCTTCGCCAACTGAGCGTCCAGCGCCTGGCTGTGCTCGGTGATGCTATGGCTCTCATCCAGCAAGGCCGCCAGCGGGGCGATCTTCTCCAGCAGCTCGGTGGCCCATTCCTTCATGTCCACCGCCTGGCCTTCACGCTGCAATTGCAGGCCTGGGCGACGGCCTTCCTTGACCACACTGAGGAAGTTGGAGGTGGCATTGCCACACTCGTTGTTGGCGAACAGCGGGCTGTCGTTCAACGCGCAGTACAGCAGGAACGCATCAAGGAAACGCGACTCCGGCAGGTCGATGCCCATCGGCAGGAACGGGTTGATGTCCAGGCAGCGCACTTCGATGTACTGGATGCCACGGGCCATCAGCGCCTGGATCGGCCGCTCGCCGGTGTAGGTCACGCGCTTGGGGCGGATGTTGGAGTAGTACTCGTTTTCGATCTGCAGGATGTTGGTGTTGAGCTGCACCCATTCACCATCCTTATGGGTGCCGATTTCGACGTAAGGCGCGTAGGGCGTTGCCACCGCTTCGCGCAGGCTGTCGGTGTAGCTGTTCAAGTCGTTGTAGCACGGCGTCAGCCCAGCCTGAGCGTTGCTCTGGTAACCCAGGTCGCTCATGCGCAGGCTGGTGGCGTACGGCAAGTACAGCGTGTCGGCGTCCAGCACTTCAAGTTGGTGCGAACGGCCGCGCAGGAAACCGGCGTCCAGGGCCGGTGAAGCACCAAACAGGTACATCAGCAGCCAGCTGTAGCGGCGGAAGTTACGGATCAGCGCGATGTAGGCGGTGGACTGGTAGTCGCGGTCGGTGCCGACGAAGCCTTCAGTCTCCTTGAGCAACGGCCACAGCTGTTCCGGCAGGGAAAAGTTGTAGTGGATGCCGGCGATGCACTGCATGGTCTTGCCGTAACGCAGGGCCAGGCCCTTGCGGTACACGTACTTGAGCTGGCCGATATTGGAGGTGCCGTAGTAGGCGATCGGAATATCTTCCTCGGCCGGCAACGGGCACGGCATCGAAGGGCTCCACAGGTACTCGCTGCCGAGCTTGCTGTAGGCAAACCGATGGATCTTGTCCAGGCTGCTCAGGGTGTCGGCCGGGTTGGGCAGGGCGGGAGTGATGAACTCCAGCAGCGATTCCGAGTAGTCGGTGGTGATCAATTCATTGGTCAACGCGGCGCCCAGGGCTTCTGGATGCGGCGTTTGTGCCAGGCGACCCTCACCGGTGACGCGTAGGCATTCACGCTCGATGCCGTGCAAGCATTGCTCTAGCAGGGAGAGGTGTTCGCGCTTGCCGAGCAGGGCCAGGCGGCGGTTGAGAAGTTCGCTCAAGTTGGATTCCTTCACGCGTCAGTCGCCCCAATATGGGGGTGGGCAGGACGGTCTACAAGGGTGAAGTTGAAACTGGCGTTATCGCCTGGTTTAGAGTCGATTTGGCTCACATTGAAAAAGCCTACTTCACTCCATGAATTGGGCTATAGCGCAGCAAGAAAATTCCGACGCTGTTGTCGCAGCGCCGAAATTAACTCAAATCGAGGGCGGGGAGCTAGAGGACAGCGAAGGTGCCTTGTGCTTTTGCGACAAGTCTTTCGCCTTGATACACATCGGCTTCCACCACCAACGTGCGTCTGCCGGCGTGAATCACCCGGCTGGTGCACAGCACATCACCGTCTTCGACGGCGCGGATATAGTTGATCTTGCACTCGATGGTCGCGCTCTGCTGGTCAAACCCATGGGCGCTGGAACAGGCCAGCCCCATGGTGATGTCGACCAGGCTGAAAATCGCCCCGCCATGGAGCTTGCCCGCGCGGTTGCGCAACTGCGGCTCCAGTGTCAGGGCCACCTCGGCAACGCCCTCGTCCAGGCGTTGCAGGCGGCAGCCGATCAGTTCGCTGAACGCGCTCTGGGTCAAACCGGCCGGGATTTCCATCAGCGTTTCTTCAACTGCTTGGCGTTGGCAAACAGCGACGCCATCGCGTTGTTGCTCGGCGCGGCCGTGGCGGTGGGCTCTTTACGCGGCGCGTTACCCTGGGATTGGCGCGGGGCCGAGCCTGGGCGTGCACCACGGGCGCCGTCGATTTTCTCGCCTGGGGTGTCGCTCATGCGCATCGACAGACCCACGCGTTTGCGCGGGATATCGACTTCCATGACCTTGACCTTGACCACGTCACCGGCTTTTACCGCTTCGCGTGGATCCTTGATGAACTTCTCCGAAAGTGCAGAGATGTGCACCAAACCGTCCTGATGCACGCCGATATCCACAAAGGCGCCAAAGTTGGTCACGTTGGTGACCACGCCTTCGAGGATCATGCCCGGCTGCAGGTCCTTGAGGTCTTCAACACCGTCCTGGAACTCGGCGGTCTTGAACTCGGGACGCGGGTCGCGGCCAGGTTTTTCCAGCTCTTGCAGGATGTCGGTGATGGTCGGCACACCGAAGGTTTCGTCGGTGTACTTCTTCGGGTCCAGGCGCTTGAGGAACGCGGCGTCACCGATCAGCGAACGGATATCGCGGTCGGTCTCGGCGGCAATACGCTGCACCAGCGGGTAGGCTTCCGGGTGAACCGCAGACGAGTCCAGCGGGTTATCGCCGTTCATGACCCGTAGGAAGCCGGCGGCCTGTTCAAAGGTTTTTTCGCCCAGGCGTGCGACTTTCTTGAGCGCGGCGCGGGTTTTGAACGCACCGTTTTCGTCGCGGTGGGTGACAATGTTCTGCGCCAGGGTGGTGTTAAGCCCGGAAATACGCGCCAGCAGCGCGACCGAGGCGGTGTTTACATCCACACCCACCTTGTTCACGCAGTCTTCCACCACCGCATCCAGGCCGCGCGCCAGTTTCAGTTGCGACACGTCGTGCTGGTACTGGCCGACACCAATGGATTTAGGGTCGATCTTCACCAGCTCTGCCAGCGGGTCCTGCAGGCGGCGAGCAATGGAGACGGCGCCACGGATCGACACGTCGAGGTCCGGGAATTCCTTGGAAGCCAGTTCCGACGCCGAGTACACCGAAGCGCCGGCCTCGGAAACCATGACCTTGGTCATCTTCATGGCGGGGTATTTTTTGATCAGCTCGGCGGCCAGCTTGTCGGTTTCACGGCTGGCGGTGCCGTTGCCGATGGCGATCAGGTCCACGGCGTGCTTGGCGCACAGGGCGGCCAGGATGGCGAGGGTCTGGTCCCACTTGTTGTGCGGCACGTGCGGGTACACGGTGGCGTGGTCCAGCAGCTTGCCGGTGGAGTCGACCACCGCAACCTTGCAGCCGGTACGCAAGCCCGGGTCGAGGCCCAACGTGGCGCGCGGGCCGGCCGGTGCGGCCAGCAGCAGGTCGTGCAGGTTGTGGGCGAACACGTTGATCGCCTCGGTTTCGGCGCCGTCGCGCAGCTCGCCGAGCAGGTCGGTTTCCAGGTGGGTGTAGAGCTTGACCTTCCAGGTCCAGCGCACGACTTCACCGAGCCACTTGTCCGCAGGACGGTTCTGATTCTGGATGCCGAATTGTTGCCCGATCATGCCTTCGCACGGGTGCATGGTGCCCGGCAATTCGTCGCCGACTTTCAGCGCCGAGCTGAGAATGCCCTCGTTGCGACCCCGGAAAATCGCCAGTGCCCGGTGCGACGGCATGCTCTTGAGCGGCTCGTCGTGCTCGAAATAATCGCGGAATTTGGCGCCTTCTTCCTCTTTGCCGGCGATAACGCGAGCACTGAGAATGGCTTCCTGCTTGAGGTAGGTGCGCAGTTTTTCCAGCAGGCCGGCGTTTTCAGCGAAACGCTCCATGAGGATGTACTTGGCACCTTCGAGGGCGGCCTTGACGTCGGCGACGCCTTTTTCGGCATCGATAAAGCGCGCGGCTTCGGCTTCCGGGGCCAGCGACGGGTCGTTGAACAGGCCGTCGGCCAGCTCGCCCAAACCGGCTTCCAGGGCGATCTGGCCCTTGGTGCGGCGCTTCTGTTTGTACGGCAGGTAAAGGTCTTCGAGGCGGGTCTTGGTGTCGGCGAGCTTGATGTCGCGTTCCAGTTGCGGGGTCAACTTGCCCTGTTCCTCGATGCTGGCGAGGATGCTGATGCGCCGTTCGTCGAGTTCTCGCAGGTAGCGCAGGCGCTCTTCCAGGTGACGCAATTGGGTGTCGTCGAGGCTGCCGGTCACTTCTTTACGGTAACGGGCGATGAAAGGCACCGTGGAGCCTTCATCCAGTAGCGCGACGGCCGCTTCGACCTGTTGTGGGCGTACACCGAGTTCCTCGGCAATGCGGCTGTTGATGCTGTCCATAAAACCACCTGAAATTCTTGAAAGCAGCTCGCAGGCCCGGAAAACAAGGCGTTGCGAGGCTGGTTGAGCGGCGCCAGCGGCACCGCTGCCTGGGTCAAAAGGCTGCCTATTGACCCTCGAAATCGGGAAATTGCTGCCCCGCGCTGAAAAAACGGCTGAGGCTGCAAACAGTAAAGTCTGACAGTGCCCTGCGTGAAGGCGCCGCATTATAACCAGCGTTCTGCCCTTGGGGGGTACTGCGCCGGTGGTTGTAGGACGCGGGTTCGCTGGCGGTGGAGGAAAAATCTGCTAACAATGCACACGGTGCGTATAACGGCAGCTACGCCATAATGCGCGCCGAGATAAGAGGAGCATCTAATGAGCAGCACTGCACAAACTGCTGAAGGCGAAAAAATTCTCATCGTTGACGACGATCCGGGGCTGAGCAGCCTGCTGGAACGTTTTTTCAACTCCAAGGGCTACCGTGCCCGCGCGGTGCCGAACACCGAGCAGATGGACCGCCTGTTGGGGCGTGAAGTGTTCAACCTGGTCGTACTCGACCTGATGCTGCCCGGCGAAGACGGCCTTACCGCCTGCAAGCGCCTGCGCGGTGCGAACAACCAGATCCCCATCATCATGCTGACCGCCAAGGGCGATGAGCTGAGCCGCATCAAGGGCCTGGAACTGGGCGCTGATGACTACCTGGCCAAGCCGTTCAACCCTGACGAGTTGATGGCCCGGGTCAAGGCCGTATTGCGTCGCCAGGCACCGCCGGTACCGGGCGCGCCAGGCAGCGAAGACGAGAGCGTCACCTTTGGCGAATACGAGCTGTCACTGGCGACCCGCGAACTCAAGCGTGGCGAAGAAGTGCACATGCTGACCACCGGCGAGTTCGCCGTGCTCAAGGCATTGGTGATGAATGCTCGCCAGCCGTTGACCCGCGACAAGCTGATGAACCTGGCCCGTGGCCGCGAATGGGACGCCCTGGAGCGCTCCATCGACGTGCAGATCTCGCGTCTGCGCCGGATGATCGAGCCGGACCCGGCCAAGCCGCGGTACATCCAGACGGTGTGGGGCGTGGGTTATGTGTTTGTGCCGGATGGCACTGCAACCAAGTGACCGATGACTTGCAGGGGCGGGCATCCCGGCGTTTGACTCCATGAGGGTCGACGGGATGCCCGGCGTCTGCAATTCTGCGAGCGCCGCTCGTTCCTGCAAGGTGTTTAGCTGTCTCCTATGAAAACCCCGTTGTGGTTCCCGCAAAGTTTCTTCTCTCGCACCCTTTGGCTGGTGCTGATCGTCGTGCTGTTTTCCAAGGCGCTCACGCTGGTTTATCTGTTGATGAACGAAGACGTGCTGGTAGACAGGCAGTACAGCCACGGTGTCGCCCTGACACTGCGTGCCTACTGGGCCGTTGACCCTGAAAACCGCGAAAAGGTAGCGAAGGCTTCGACGCTGATTCGAGTCGACGGCGCTGGTGTGCCCGAAGGTGAGCAGCATTGGCCTTACAGCGAGATTTATCAGCGTCAGATGCAGGCTGAGCTGGGAGAGGACACCGAGGTGCGCCTGCGCATGCATGTTTCACCTGCACTCTGGGTCAGGGCTCCGAGTCTGGGAGATGCCTGGATCAAGGTGCCCCTTTACCCCCATCCGCTGCGCGGGCAAAAAATCTGGAACGTGTTGGGCTGGTTCCTGGCCATCGGTTTACTTTCAACCGCTTCCGCGTGGATTTTCGTCCGACAGCTCAACCAACCGCTTAAACGCCTGGTGTTTGCCGCCCGCCAGCTCGGGCAGGGGCGCAGTGTGCGCCTGCCGATCAGCGATACGCCCAGTGAGATGACCGAGGTGTACGGTGCCTTCAACCAGATGGCGGAGGATGTCGAACAGGCCGGGCGCGAACGCGAGCTGATGCTGGCGGGCGTGTCCCATGACTTGCGCACGCCGCTGACGCGTTTGCGGCTGTCCCTGGAGTTGATGGGCAACCATAACGACCTGACCGATGACATGGTGCGCGACATCGAGGACATGGACGCGATTCTCGATCAATTCCTGGCGTTTATCCGCGATGGCCGTGATGAGGTGGTGGAGGAAGTCGACCTCACGGACCTGGTGCGTGAGGTGGTAGCGCCCTACAACCAGAATGGCGAACAGGTGCGTATGCGCCTGGAGCCGATCCAGCCGTTTGCATTGCGTCGGGTATCGATGAAGCGCCTGTTGAACAACCTGATCGGCAACGCCTTGCATCACGCGGGTTCAGATGTGGAAGTGGCCGCCTATGTGTCCGGCGACAGCACGGCGCCCTATGTGGTGTTGAGCGTGATGGACCGTGGTACGGGCATCGACCCGGCGGAGCTGGAAGGTATTTTCAACCCATTCACCCGTGGCGACCGTGCGCGGGGCGGCAAGGGTACGGGGCTGGGGCTGGCGATTGTGCGGCGAATTGCTTCGATGCATGGCGGCAATGTTGAGCTGCGCAACCGCGAAGAAGGCGGCCTGGAAGCACGGGTGCGCTTGCCGCTAGGCTTGATGCTGCCAAGGGATGCGGTCTAAAAAAAAACAGCAACCCAATGTGGGAGCTGGCTTGCCTGCGATAACGGTGTATCAGTTAACAAATGGGTTGCTGACCCACCGCTATCGCAGCGATGCGGCGACCCGACAAGCCAGCTCCCACAGGTTTTTTCGGTGGGTGGAAGGCCGGGTTGTATCAGCCCTTGCCCTTGGTCCGGGTCATATTCGGCCCACCATTCTTCTCCAGATGCTGAATGATTATCCCCGCCACATCCTTGCCGGTGGTGGTCTCGATCCCTTCCAGGCCCGGTGATGAATTCACCTCCATCACCAGCGGGCCGTGGTTGGAGCGCAGGATATCCACGCCCGCCACTGCCAGGCCCATCACTTTGGCGGCCCGCAGCGCGGTCATGCGCTCTTCCGGGGTGATCTTGATCAGGCTGGCACTGCCGCCACGGTGCAGGTTGGAGCGGAACTCCCCCGGCTTGGCCTGGCGCTTCATGGCTGCGATCACCTTGTCGCCGACCACGAAGCAGCGGATATCCGCACCGCCGGCTTCCTTGATGTATTCCTGCACCATGATGTTCTGCTTGAGGCCCATGAACGCCTCGATCACCGACTCGGCGGCAGTCGCCGTCTCACACAGCACCACGCCGATCCCTTGGGTACCTTCGAGCACCTTGATCACCAGCGGTGCGCCGTTGACCATCTCGATCAGGTCGGGGATGTCATCGGGGGAGTGGGCAAAGCCGGTCACCGGCAGGCCGATACCCCGGCGCGACAGCAATTGCAGGGAGCGCAGCTTGTCCCGCGAACGGGCAATGGCCACCGATTCGTTGAGCGGGAACACGCCCATCATTTCAAACTGGCGCAACACCGCGCAGCCGTAGAACGTCACCGAAGCGCCGATCCGCGGGATCACCGCATCAAAGCCTTCCAGCGGTTTGCCCCGGTAGTGGATCTGCGGCTTGTGGCTGGCAATGTTCATATAGGCACGCAACGTGTCGATCACCACCATTTCATGGCCACGTTCGGTGCCGGCCTCGACCAGGCGGCGGGTGGAATACAGACGCGGGTTTCGCGACAGCACAGCAATCTTCATGCAGCACCTGGGGCAGAAATAGTAGAGACCGGGAACACCGGCTTGTCTTGAACGTACTTGACGCCGGGACTGACCACCAACTGGCCGTCAATCAGCGCCTTGGAGCCCAGCAACAGGCGGTAACGCATGGCCTTGCGACAGGCCAGGGTGAATTCCACCCGCCATACTCGGTCACCCAGTGCCAGGGTGGTGCTGATTACATACCGCACCTGCGCATGGCCGTTGGAGCTCTTGATAGTTTTCATCGTCACCAGGGGCGCTTCGCAGCGACGATGGCGCAATTGCACCACGCTGCCCAGATGCGCAGTGAAGCGCACCCACTTCTCACCGTCGCGCTCAAAGGGCTCGATATCGGTGGCGTGCAGGCTCGAGGTGCTGGCACCGGTGTCGATCTTCGCGCGCAGGCCAGCCACTCCCAGGTCGGGAAGGGCCACCCACTCGCGCAGACCCACAACGGTCAAATGGTCAAATGTCTTCAATATGGGTAACCGGTCAGTTCGCCCAGGCCTGAGGGGAAACCTCGGCCAGGGCTTTGAATGCAGGCCTGGCGAACCAGTAGCCCTGCATCAGAAATATTCCGCAGTCGGACAGAAAGTCGCGCTCGCCGGCACTTTCGATACCTTCGGCAATGACAGTAACGCCCAACTGCTCACAGATTGTGACAATCCCCTGGACAATAACCTGCCGGACACGATCCTGGTCTACATCGCGAATCAGCGCCATGTCGAGTTTGATCAAGTCGGGTTGGAAATCGGCCAGCAGGTTCAGCCCCGAATAGCCGGCGCCGAAGTCATCGATGGCGGTCTTGAAGCCGAATTCGCGGTATTCACGCAGAATATTGGTCAAATGGCGATAGTTATCTACATGCTCGTTTTCAAGGGTTTCGAAAATCAACCGATCCAGCGGGAAATTATGCGCACGGGCCGCCTCCAGCGTGCTGCGAATGCACAGCTCCGGCCGGTACACGGCATTGGGCATGAAGTTGATCGAAAGATAGCTTTGCATTCCCAGCGCGGCGGCCCCCGCAATCGCCTGAGTACGGCAGCGTTGGTCAAAGCGATAACGGTTGCTGTCGTTGACCTGGTCCAGCACCGACAACGCCCCTTCACCGTGAATACCGCGCACCAATGCTTCGTGGGCAAAAATCGACCGGTCGCGAAGGTCTACGATAGGCTGGTAGGCGAAGGAAAAATCGAAACCCAAGTCTTCGCTTTGCTGGCAACCTACGCAACGCTGGTTGGGCGAGGTGAGTGAGGTGGGAAAGTCGGTCACAGCGTATCCTCGCGAAAACAGGGGGTGTCTGGCGTATCTTAGGTGAGGCTTGGGATTTATGCGTTGAAGGGGTTCAACGGTAAAGTTGCGACATTTTTCAGAGCGAGGAATTCAAGTGGCTCAAAAGCAGGAAGAGGAAGAAAAGGTCCGTTTGGACAAGTGGTTGTGGGCGGCGCGTTTTTATAAAACCCGTGCCCTGGCCAAGGCGGCCATCGAAAGCGGCAAGGTGCACCATCGCGGCGAGCGCTGCAAGCCGGGCAAGGAACCGCGCGTCGGAGACGAGCTGCAGATTCGTACAGGTTTTGACGAAAAGACTGTGGTGGTGCAGGCACTGTCTGTCGTGCGTCGTGGCGCGCCTGAGGCGCAGGCGTTGTATGCCGAAACCGAAGCCAGCATCGCAAAGCGCGAAAATGCGGCGGCTATGCGTAAGGCTGGCGCAACCGGCATGACCACCGACGGCAAGCCGAGCAAGAAGCAGCGGCGTGATCTGTTCAAGTTTCGCGGCAGCGGCAATGATGATTGACACGGATCTCCCTTCAAAAGGAGATCAACAATGTGGGAGCTGGCTTGCCTGCGATAGCGGTGGGTCAGTGACTGAGAGGGTGGCTGACCCCCCGCTATCGCAGGCAAGCCAGCTCTCACATTAGGGCTGCGGTGTTACGCGGCTATGCGCATGACACTCAACCGCCCGATGACTGGCAGCTTCCCGAGCAACCCGAAAACCGGCGCCGTCACCCGTATCAGCAACCCCGACACCTTTGCCGCAAACGGCGTGTAATACCCCCACCCCAGTGCCAGCAACGCCAGCAGCACTCCGCCGATGTAGTCGTCCTGGCCCCAATGTGCGCCCGCCACCAGCCGCGGCATCATGAACAACAATGCCAAGCCCCAGATCACCACTACTTGGGTGAAACGCTGGGCAAACACCGTCATGAACATGCCCCAGATCAGCAGAACCGACGCATGATCGCCCGGGAAGCTCTGGCTGGAACGATCCTTCAACTCCCAGGTTTTCTCCAGGCCCGGGAAATAATCGCTCATATGAATCGCGCCGCTGATCACCATCGACGGGCTGTTGTGCTGCCAGCCCATTTGCGCCGTGAGCTTGGAAAACAGCATACGGATAAACAGCAACAGCAGCAGAATGCTGAGGAAACCGAAGAATGCCTGTCGCACCTGAATGGCCTTGAACACCCAGTCGCCGCGAATCAGCAGTGCCAGCAAAATCACCCCAACCACGGCATCAAACGGTCGCAAACTGGCCACCGCCCACACATGCAACCATGTCGAATTGCTTGCCAATGGGTCATTAAGCAGATGAAACAGCCATTCGTCGAAAACCACACACAGCATCTGTCCCGTGGGCCACAGCCAAAAACACAGCAGCCCGATAGCGACTAGATTGCAAAAGGCCCACCCCCGGAGGTTCCACCTGGCTTGGAACAAACCCGGATTGTTCATAAACTGTCCCTCTTCGCTCTGTAAAAACGCACCAAAAAGGTGCCAAAGCGTTTAATTCTATAAACCTTGTAACCAATTTGTCATCAATTCAGATACCCAGACCTATGACTGATCTACCGGATACCGACTTCACCCAACGCTTCATCTTCGATGAGAACGACGCCCGCGGCGAACTGGTCTCGCTGGAGCGCAGCTATGCCGAAGTCCTTGCCAAGCACCCCTATCCGGAGCCGGTTGCGCAGCTGCTCGGTGAGCTGATGGCGGCGGCCTCGCTGCTGGTAGGCACCATGAAGTTCGATGGTTTGCTGATCTTGCAGGCCCGTTCCGAAGGCCCGGTGCCGATGTTGATGATCGAGTGTTCCAGCGAGCGCGAAATCCGTGGCCTGGCCCGTTACGAAGCCGACCAGATCGCCCCGGACGCGACCTTGTCAGACCTGATGGCCAATGGCGTGCTGGCGATCACCGTCGACCCCACCGAAGGCCAGCGTTACCAGGGCATCGTCGACCTCGACGGCGAAACCCTATCGGACTGCTTTACCAACTATTTCGTGATGTCCCAGCAGGTCGGCACCAAATTCTGGCTCAACGCTGACGGCAAGCGCGCCCGTGGCTTGCTGCTTCAGCAATTGCCGGCTGACCGCATCAAGGACGACGATGAGCGCACCGACAGCTGGCGCAAACTGACCGCCCTGGCCGGCACCCTGACGGCTGAAGAACTGCTGGGCCTGGATAACGAAACCATCCTGCATCGCCTTTACCACGAAGAAGCCGTGCGCCTGTTCGACGCCCAGGGCCTGCGCTTCCGTTGCAGTTGTTCACGTGAGCGCTCGGCCAACGCCTTGGTTAGCCTGGGCCTTGAAGATGCGCAGCAATTGGTGGTGGAACATGGCGGCAATATCGAGATCGACTGCCAATTCTGCAACCAGCGCTACCTGTTCGATGCGGCCGATGTAGCCCAATTATTCGCCGGCGCAGGCATCGACACCCCCTCCGACACCCGCCACTAAAACGTTTAAGCACAGGTAAATCACCTGACAAACGCCGGATTAGCGCAGTTCTGACGGGAGGACCCTACTCTTTTTGGGCTTTTCTGGCATAATCCGGCCCACTTTTTTCGCGGTAGTAGTGCGCAACTTTCTACTACAAAACGTTTGGAGCACTCGGCCATAGGCCGACGGGGAACCTCATGACGCAAGCCAATAACGCCGTATACACCGATCTGAGTGTTGACGATCTGGTCAAAGAAGCCCTGCAGCGCGGTGAAGGCGTGCTTGCCGATACTGGCGCGCTGGTCGTAGAAACCGGTCACCGCACCGGTCGTTCGCCGGTTGACCGTTTCATCGTTGAAGAGCCTTCCACCCAGGACGCAATCGCCTGGGGCCCGATCAACCGCAAGTTCCCGGCCGACAAGTTCGATGCCCTGTGGGCTCGCGTCGAGGCATTCAACAACGCGCAAGAGCATTTCGTTTCCCATGTTCACGTAGGGGCTGCAGAAGACCACTACCTGGCCGTGAAAATGACCACCCAGACTGCCTGGCAGAACCTGTTCGGTCGTTGCCTGTTCATCAACCCGGCCCAGTACAACCCAGCCGGCCGTGATGAGTGGCAAGTGCTTAACGTCGCCAACTTCGAATGCGTGCCAGAGCGTGACGGCACCAACTCCGATGGTTGCGTGATCCTCAATTTCGCCCAGAAAAAAGTGCTGATCGCCGGCATGCGTTACGCCGGTGAAATGAAAAAAGCCATGTTCTCGGTGCAGAACTTCCTGCTGCCGGCCGCCGACGTGCTGCCAATGCACTGCGCCGCCAACATTGGCGAAGCCGGCGACGTGACTCTGTTCTTCGGCCTGTCGGGCACCGGTAAAACCACCCTGTCGGCTGACGAAAGCCGTTACCTGATCGGTGACGATGAACACGGCTGGGGCGAAGGCGTGGTGTTCAACATCGAAGGCGGTTGCTATGCCAAGTGCATCGACCTCTCCGAGAAGAACGAGCCGGTAATCTGGAAAGCCATCAAGCACGGCACCGTGCTTGAAAACGTGGTGATCGACGATGCCAAGCACGCCGACTACACCAACGTCAGCCTGACCCAGAACAGCCGCGCCGCCTACCCGCTGGAGCACGTTGCCAAGCGTTCCGAGAAGAACCTGGGCGGCGAGCCAAACGCTGTGATCTTCCTGACCTGCGACCTGACCGGCGTACTGCCGCCCGTCTCGATCCTCAGCGAAGAACAAGCGGCCTACCACTTCCTGTCCGGCTACACCGCTCTGGTGGGCTCGACCGAAATGGGTTCGGGCAGCGGCATCAAGTCGACCTTCTCCACCTGCTTCGGCGCGCCGTTCTTCCCACGCCCAGCCGGTGAATACGCAGAACTGCTGATCAAGCGTGTGCGCGGCTTCGGCTCCAAGGTCTACCTGGTCAACACCGGCTGGACCGGCGGCGGCTACGGCGTCGGCAAGCGCTTCAACATCCCGACCACTCGCGGCGTGATCGCAGCGATCCAGAGCGGCGCGTTGATCGGTGCACAAACCGAACACCTCGACACCATCAACCTCGACGTGCCTTTGGCCGTACCGGGCGTTGATACCGGCCTGTTGAACCCGCGTAACACCTGGGCTGACAAGGCTGCCTACGACGAAGCGGCGAAAGCGCTGGCTGGTCTGTTCATCGAGAACTTCAAGAAGTTTGAAGTGAGCGATGCGATCAAGGCGGCCGGGCCTAAGTTGTAAGGTTCGGTTGTTGTGAAAAAGCCGCCCTCCGGGGCGGCTTTTTTGTGGGCGACAGGTTAGATGGCGATATGCAA
This sequence comes from Pseudomonas sp. PA-5-4B, assembly GCF_021606215.1. Classification (NCBI taxonomy): domain Bacteria; kingdom Pseudomonadati; phylum Pseudomonadota; class Gammaproteobacteria; order Pseudomonadales; family Pseudomonadaceae; genus Pseudomonas; species Pseudomonas sp. PA-5-4B. The sequence goes on from NZ_WKDB01000013.1 coordinate 103,044, forward strand.
AACCACGGCGCCGACCAGCACTAATGCAACGCCCAGCACCTGCACCGCCGACAACCGCTCCTTGAAAAACACATACCCCAGAATCGCCGCAATCCCGCCGGACAATGTACTGATCACCGTCACCACCGAAACCGAGCCCGTCATCGCGCCCCAGGAAAACGCCGAGAACCCGCCGAGGTTCATCAGGCTCGCACCGGTCAAGGTTGCGCAGTTTTTCAACGGCGGGATCTTCAGGCCGTCCTTGATCTTCAGCACCATCACCACCAGCACGCACAGGCCCACCAGGTAACCCAGCCACAACATGGTGATCGGCCCCAGCGCCGGCAGCGTGTAGCGACCTTGCAACCAGAAGCTGGTGCCGTACAGCAAGGCGGCGAGCATGGCGTAGGCGATGGACTGGCGCGGGTTGTTGTGGGGCGTGCCGTTGTCCTTGTGGATGCTGGACAGGATCACGCCGATTACGCACAGGCCGATGCAGCCGAGTTGGATCAGGTTGATGTGTTCGCCACTGGCCCAGGACAGCAGGGTGGTCACTACGCCGTAAGACGTTACCAAAGGCGCAACGATGGCGGCTTTGCCCAGGGCGAAGGCCTTGGACAGCGCCAGCGCGCCGGAGACGGTGAGCAGGGCGGCGGTGATGCCCAGGAGCCAGACGCTCAATGGGGCATTCAGAGATTTGAACAGGAAGGCCGGGAAGATCACCAGCAACAGCGTCATGATCAAAAAGCCAAGGGCTTGGCCGAAATACACCGCGCGTTTAACGCCCACGGCTAGGGCGTTGAGGCCCACGAGAAAGTCCGTGCCGCCCCAGAGCAGGGCGGCCAGCAGGCCCATTATTACGTCCATGTAAGGTCCTTGTTGTTGTGTCAGCAACTTCAGTGTGGGAGCCGGGCTTGTCGAATCGTCGCACCGCCGCGATGCAGGCGACTCGGTCTGTCAGTAATACCGAGGTGATGCCATCGCAGGCAAGCCAGCTCCCACACCGGTATTCGGTGGTCTTGGGATCAGCTCAAGTTTTCCAGGGTTTGCGTATCCCAACTATGGGTCTTGATCGCCAGGTAGAGCATGCCGATGGTCAGCGGCACCTTATCGCCCCGGCCCTTGGCGCGGCGCTTGAGGAACACATCGAACACCGGCGGTTTGAAGTAACGATAAGCATCGTAGTCGCCCAAGTCGAGGGCAAACTCTTGCTCCATCGCTTCCATCAATTGCTTGGCCTCGGCGCCGTCGCAGCCGAGCTCGAGGTTGATCGAGGTTTCGAGGCGCAGGGTCTTGTGCTTCGGCAGTCCGATTTCTTCGTGCAACAGTTGCAGAAGCTGCTGCATCACGGGGTCTTCGGGGAAGTTGGGGGCCAGGTTCATGGT